>SABF01000396.1 GCA_009929095.1 Erysipelotrichia bacterium | reverse complement strand
GGCAAGAACATCCTCTTTGACTGTGGTGGTGGCACTTCACGTCAGTTATTAAGGTATCAACTGACCAAAGACCATCTTGATGCCATCGTGATCAGTCATTATCATCCGGATCATGTATGTGGACTGATGATGGTCTTGCAGATGCTGTATCTGGAAGGCAGAGCCAAGCCCCTGCAACTATTTCTGCCGGAGCGTCCGGCTGCTTTCATGGATATATTGCATTTCTTTTACACTTTTGAACAGCGTTTCCCGTTTGAATTACACGTATTGCCGGTAGATGAGATAGACCTCTATTTGGAGGATGTAATCCCGGCGATGACAGATCATCTGAGTGGTTATGAAGACTATATCCGGGAGCATCAATTGCTGAACCAGATGAAGTCTTTTTCATTCCGCATTGGCAAGCCAGACAGTGCGCTGGTATATACCTCGGATCTCTCTGATGTGCCATGTATCCTGAGTTTGATAGAGGGTTGTCATACAGTGGTAATCGATGCCATGCATCCACCGGCAACGTCTGTGCTGTCCTTACCAAAACATGGTGTACAGCGTATCATCCTGACGCATGGAATGTCTGTCCCATTAAGCCAAATGTTGGCAGAGCATCCTGATCCACGCTTTGAGATAGCTGTGGAAGGCAAAGTGTATTCTTTATGAAAAGCAACATTGTAGTCGGCCTCATGCTTATGATCGCCACCCTGTTTTTGAGCAGCGGATGCGAGGCAAATCGTTTGAAGAACGCAGAAACTCTCTATAGCAATGGTCGTTATGCTGGTTCAATCGAAGAGTTTGATCATTTTATCCGGGTAACAAATAACGGAGCCCTGAAGACCAGAGCCGAACTGATGCGCTCACAGAGTTACTATGAGCTCGGTTTGATGGCGATGAATCGTAAAAACTGGGATCTCAGCATCAAGTTCTTTAAGCTGTCCAATTCCGAAACCTCCGATGTCAAGCTCGGTGAAGTCTATCGCATCTTGGCAAATAATGCCGTGGCTGCAGGGGATTTAACCTTGGGCTTGCAATACGTCTCTGCGATAATCAAAGAAATCCCCCAATCTGCCTTGGTGCCGGAAATGCTTTACCGACGAATTGTCATGATGGTCGATGTATTCAGTGATCGGGACGCAGCTTGGAAAGACTATATGACTCTTTATGACAATTATTCAAACAACAGTTATGAGCTTCAGGCCAGAGCCCAAGTCCAGAAGTTCATCGAGACTAAGGTAGAATATGCCTTGACTCTTACCGAGCAGGAATACTATAATGATGCCTTGGTGGTCTTGTTTGAATTGACGCGCTATCCTGTGCTCAATGTGGATCGCTTAAATCGATTAATCTCGGACAATTATCAGTCTCAGGCGGAACAGTTTATCATCGATCAGGATTACATCGAAGCAGATCGCCTGTTCCGGATAGCAGTACAATACTATCCATCCAAGCGTGCAGAAATAGATGCCAGACTTCAGGGAATTGCCTCGCTGTTTGTTCTCAAAGGCAATAGCC
>SABF01000395.1 GCA_009929095.1 Erysipelotrichia bacterium | reverse complement strand
ATCATTTCCAGTGCAGCCTTCAGTACGTCGCGCGGTCCGGCCCCAAATGGTGCATCCGCCAGAGGAGTGCCCTCTGTACTGTTAATTGAAACCAATTTGCCAAGGCGGCTTACCAGTTCATCTCGATATTCTTGAACCATCGTCTTAACGTCCATATTTTCCTCCCAAAATCACTGCGCATATTCTATCATACAGAAACCGGTTTTTCTCTAGAGCTCGATATCCAATTCCACCGGGCAGTGATCTGAGCCCTGAACTTCCGTATGAATCCTGCTGTCAGCCACCTGTTTGATCAGCCGATCTGAAACAACAAAATAATCAATTCGCCAGCCGGCATTATTCTTGCGGGCATTAAATCGATAACTCCACCAGGAGTATTCCACTCTGTCCGGATATTTCTCACGATAGGTGTCGCGGAATCCAGCCGCCAGCAGTTCCGTAAACTTGGCACGCTCTTCATCTGAGAATCCAGCATTCATATGATTGGTCTTAGGGTTTTTAATATCAATTTCTTCATGTGCTACATTCAGATCTCCGGTATAGATAACCGGCTTTTTCTGATCCAGTTTCATCAGATGCTCTCTGAGTGCATCTTCCCATTCCATCCGGAACCCCAGTCGAACAAGACCTTCTTTGGAATTCGGTACATATGCGGTCACAAAGTAGTAATTCGGATACTCAAGAGTAATTACTCTTCCCTCTTTAGAAGGATCTCCTTCAATGTCATAGGATACACTGAGCGGCTTCTGTTTGGCATATATCAGAGTTCCGCTGTATCCTTTGCGCTCAGCGGAATTCATGTACAGTTCGTAACCGGAGAACTTAAGGGAATCTTCCAGCTGTTCTGGCTGCATCTTTGTCTCCTGAATCGCAAAGATATCGGCATCTGCACTGTGAAAGAAGTCAGCGAACCCCTTGCCGGCACATGCCCTCAGCCCATTGACATTCCAGGATATCAGTTTTACTTCGTGATTGGTCTGGTCACTTTTCTGAGCCATGTCTTCTCCCTGCCTGTCAGTTTCGGTCCAATCTTCTCATAGACCATCTGATGATATGCGTTCAGCTGATCAATCTCGCACTGTTCCAGATACTGCGGGTCTATTGCCTCTGCTTCATACGGGCAGAAAGTCAGATTCTCAAAATTCATAAATTGCCCATAGAAGTTCTTAGTATTCTTCACTGTAAGAAGTTCATTTTCGATACGTATTCCGACTTTATGCGGGATATAGATCCCCGGTTCATCGGTGACAATCATACCCGGTTCCAGAATATGCGAAGGTCTTGCGGCAGTCGGAAGGAAGTTGCGTATCCCATGCGGTCCCTCATGAACACCCAGCACATGGCCGACACCATGCCCGGTGCCGCACTGGTAGTCAATGCCGATATTCCACATCGGACGTCTTGCCAGAATATCAAGATTATTGCCGGCAGTGCCATGGAGAAATACTGCAGCAGCCAGATCAAGATGTCCCTTCAGCACCAAGGTATAATACTTCTTCTCTTCATC
>SABF01000061.1 GCA_009929095.1 Erysipelotrichia bacterium | reverse complement strand
GCTTCCGAGAGCACCCAATCAGTGCCGTATTCCTGCGTTAATAGGAAAATTAAGGTGTGCATTGCAATAATGCAAATCAGGATGGTACCGCGTTAATGACGTTCCTGCAGCAACAGGGGCTTTTTTATTTATCAGGAGGAAAACATGACACAGAAACAATTAACTGGAAATCAAGTAAGACAGATGTTCCTGGATTTCTTCAAATCCAAGGGCAGCATGGTTGAACCAGGCGCAAGCCTGATTCCCCATGATGATCCGACATTGCTTTGGATCAATGCCGGAGTATCAGCGCTGAAGAAATATTTTTCCGGCAAGGAAAAACCAGCTTCCAATCGAATTTGCAATGCTCAGAAGTCCATTCGTACCAACGATATTGAAAATGTTGGCAAGACGGCAAGGCATCATACATTCTTTGAAATGCTGGGAAATTTTTCGATTGGCGATTATTTCAAAAAAGAAGCTATTCCCTGGGCATGGGAATTTCTTACTTCCCCGGAATGGATTGGCTTTGATCCGGAAAAGCTTTACTGTACGGTATATCCGGATGATACCGAAGCTTATGATCTCTGGGTTTCCGTTGGTATGAATCCAAAGCATATTCATAAAACCGCCGATAACTTCTGGGAAATTGGTGAAGGTCCTGGCGGACCAGATACCGAAATCTATTACGATCGCGGTTCTAAATATGATCCGAAGGGAATCGGTGAAAAGCTATTCTTTGAAGATCTTGAAAATGATCGCTACATTGAAGTCTGGAATATTGTCTTTTCCCAGTATGACTGCCGCCCAGGTGCTGTACCGCGTACGGAATACAAGGAACTTCCGCAGAAAAACATTGATACGGGCATGGGACTTGAACGTCTTGTTGCTCTGATTCAGAGCGGTGATACAAACTTTGATACAGACCTTTTCCTGCCTATCATTCATGCGACTGAAACCTATGCAAAGTATTCCTATGATGATCCGGAATACAAAATGGCATACCGAGTCATCGCTGATCATATCCGTACTGTTACTTTTGCTCTAGCTGATGGTGCTTCCTTTTCTAATGAAGGAAGAGGCTACGTTTTGAGAAGAGTATTGCGAAGAGCAGTGCGCTATGGCATCAAACTTGGTATCGATGGCAGTTTCATGTATCGCCTTGTACAGGTTGTTGCAGATAATATGAAGGATTTCTATCCGTATCTGGAAGAAAAAGTTGAACTGATTTCTAAACTTGTCAGAACCGAAGAAGAATCTTTCCATAAGACACTGGCCAATGGAGAAAATCTTCTGAATGAAGAATTGAAAAAACATGCTGATTCCAAACAGCTTCCAGGCGAGGTTGTCTTCAAGCTTTACGATACCTATGGTTATCCAAAGGAATTGACTCAGGAAATTGCTGAAGATGATGGGTATTCTGTCGACATGACCGGATTTGATCGTGAAATGAATGCTCAGAAACAAAGAGCAAGGGATGCTCGTGGAAATGAACAGTCAATGGGATCGCAGCACAAAGATCTAATGGATTTTACTGCAGAATCAAAGTTTACGGGATATACTGAGCAAAATTGCAAAGGAACAGTTATCGGTCTGTTTAAAGACGGCGTCAAAGTAAATGAAATCTCTGATGAGGGTGATCTGATTTTGAGTGAGACCTGCTTCTATGCTGAATCCGGCGGCCAAACGTCTGATACAGGAACTCTGTCCAGCGACACATTCAAAGCAGAAGTAAATGATGTCAAGAAAGCTCCTCATAAACAGCATCTGCATCACATCATAGTCAAAGAAGGAAAAGTCTGTCTGAATGATACTGTATGCGGATCTTATGATTATGAGCGCCGGCAGCTGACTAGGGCAAATCACTCCAGTCTGCATCTTCTGCAGAGTGCTCTGAGAAAAGTACTCGGGGATCATGTATCGCAGGCAGGATCCTACAATGGACCGGATTATGCCAGATTTGACTTTACCCATTATGAAAAGGTTACGGATGATCAGCTTAGAGAAGTTGAAAAAATTGTTAATGAAATCATCGAGACTGATACGCCTGTTTCAACTGAAATTATGCCAATAGAAGAAGCCAAGAAGACCGGAGCAATTGCACTGTTTGATGAAAAATATGGGGACAGTGTCAGAGTTGTAACTATGGGTAAATATTCGAAGGAGTTCTGTGCCGGTACACATGTTGGCAATACAGGTGATCTCGGAGTATTCAAGATTATATCCGAAGAATCGATTGGCAGCGGTGTTCGCCGTATCACCTGCCGTACGAAGATGTGCGCCTATGAAGCGTTTAAAGAGGAAGAAACATATCTTTCGGAAACAGCAGAAATGCTGAAACTTCAGAACTATCTGGGACTTAAGGAGAAGATCCAGCAGCTTCTGGATGAAAATGCAGACCTTCATAAATCAAATGAAGAAGCTAAGGAACAGGCACTTAAACTGAAAGCGGACCAGCAGCTGAATGATAAGCAGGAGATTAATGGCATTAATGTGCTATTTGTCCGTACCTCAGATATTGAACCAGGCAAGTTAAAGGACTATGCGGAGATGCTGCGCAATCGAATGCAGAATGGGTTCGTATTTCTGACTAATACGCTTGGTGAAAAAGTCACATTTGTATGTGCATGCTCTAAGGGAGCTATTGAAAAAGGGCTCAAAGCAGGGGAACTTGTAAAGGCAGCTGCTGAGATTACCGGAGGTAAAGGAGGCGGCAGACCTGATATGGCTCAGGCAGGCGGCAGAGATCTTTCTAAAATTGACGAAGCTGTAAGACTTATCAAGGAGAAAACTGCTTCTCTTAACTGACGAAACATGCATGAAAACATTTCAGTTTGTATACAATTTCGGCTTGTTAGGTTAGAATTACGTTATAGAAAAAGGGGTGGTTGGCATGACAAAAAGCGATCCTCAGACAACCGTTAGTTTCAACGCTGATGAAGTTAGAAGACAGAATATCTGTCAGGTATTAAATCTTGTTCAGGAGGCACTGGAAGAACGTGGATACAATGCAATCAATCAGCTTTCAGGCTATCTGATTTCCAATGATCCCGCCTATATCTCAAGCCATAAAAATGCTCGCAGTATTATTCAGTCAGTAGAGCGTCATGAAATTATTGAGGAACTTGTTCGTTTCTATCTTGAGGAGCATCAGTAAATGCTGATGCGATCGATGGGACTGGATCTGGGCAGTGTTACCTGTGGAATTTCAATCAGTGATCCAATGGGCATTATTGCTCGGGCAGTTGAAACGGTTCGTTTTGCTCCTAATGATTACAATGACTGCCTCGTCAAAGTACTTGAAATTATTAAGCGGGAGCAGCCTGGTGAAATCATTTTAGGCTACCCTAAACATATGAACGGTGATGTTGGTGAACGTGCAAAAATATCTGAGTCGTTCAAAGCCATGCTTAGCGAGAAAAGTTCTATTCCGGTGATTCTCTGGGATGAACGACTGACTACTAAAGCAGCTGAACGCATTCTGATTGAAGCAGATCTTTCCCGCAAAAAGAGAAAGAAAGTCATTGACCAGATGGCATCAGTGCAGATTCTGCAAAGCTACTTGGATTCAAAGGCGTGAGTATTCCGCCTTTTTCTTGGAGAGAATAGATGATAAACGATAGCAATCGCATGACGATTACAGATGAAAACGGCAACGAAAAGGTGATGGAAATCATTCTTACATTTGATAGTGATGATGGGTCCAGACATTTCGTTCTATTCAAGGATCCTTCTGAAAACAAGGAAGAAAGTGTATATGCATATTCCTTTGATGATGATGGAAATCTTGATCAGGTTATCGATGAGGAAGAACTTGAAATGTGCGGAGAAGTGCTTTCGGCATTTCAGAATCCGGATGTGAAAGAAGAGCCTGATGACTGAAGGAAAGCATCGTAAAAAGAAGAGAAAGCTTAATATTGGCAGATTGGCTATACTGCTTCTCGTATTGGCTGCACTATGCTTTGGAGGGCTTTATCTAAAATACTCTAATGACCTTAAGGCAGTTCAGAGCACAAGTGAAGAAGTTATTTTTTCTGTTGCAGAAGGCAGCACTGCTAAAACTGTAACTGCTGATCTTCAGAAAGCCGGGCTGGTCCGGAATGCTGACTCAGCATATATTTTCGCAAAGCTGAAGCACTATACTGATATCAAAAAGGGCAATTATGCTCTTGATAAGTCTTGGGATGTCAAAACTATTCTAGCTGAGCTTAACAATTCAAACAGCGCAATTGTTGATGCAAGTTCAGTCACAATTGTTGAAGGAGACTGGGCAAAGGATACTGCTAATAAAATTGCTGCAGTCACCAATGTTTCTTCTGAGGAACTGATGAATCTCTGGAATGATGAAACATTTATTCGTTCTGTAATGGAAAAGTATCCATTTCTGACAGAGGATATCTTTAATTCTGATGTACGAGTCAGACTGGAAGGTTATCTCTGCCCTGATACCTATCTGTTTTATAAAGAAACTACTGCTGAAGATGTAACATTGAAGATTCTTGATCAGTCCTTGAATATCTACAATCAGTATGCAGAACAGATCAAATCCTCTGGCTACAGCATCAGCCAGATTTATACACTTGCCAGCATTGTTCAGTATGAAGCTTCCAAAACAGATGATATGAAAGCAATAGCAGGTGTGTTCTACAACCGTCTTGCGATAGATATGCCACTTCAATCAAGTGTTACCGTATGCTATGCAATTGACATCGACAAGCAGAATGACGATTGGCGAAACTGTGAATTCAACGGAAATTTTGAGTCACCATACAATACATATAAGTATAACGGTCTGCCTCCAGGACCAATTCTCAACCCTGGTACAGATGCTTTAAATGCGGTTTTGAATCCAGACCATAACAGCTATTATTACTTCATGGCCGATGTCTGCGGAGACGGAACAGTTCATTATGCAGAAACACTCGAAGAACATGAAGCAAATGTGAAGAAATATCTGAGTGATACCTCATGCCTGAATTGATAAAACTGCCAATACAAAGCACTGTGGTCTATCTGATAAAAGACAGCAGATGGCTTATGCTTTATAGAAACAAAAAAGATCTTGATGTCAATCACGGAAAATGGATTGGTGTTGGCGGCAAGAATTTAAAAGAAGAATCATTTCATGACTGTGCAATCCGTGAAACCAGGGAAGAAACAGGTCTAATAATGGATGAACCGGAATTCCGCGGTTTTCTCTACTTTGAATACACGGATTCTGACTCAGAGAAAATCGCAGTATATACTTGCTCCAAATTTCACGGTACGCTTCTTGACTGCAGCGAAGGTACATTGAAATGGATTCCAGAAAAGGAAATTCTTGATCTAGATCTCTGGGAAGGCGATCGTATTTTCCTAAAGCGTCTTCTCAAAGACAACAAAGAACTATTTTCTTATAGAATGTGTTATGACCGTAATTCCACGATGATACACTTTGATGAAATGGAGGCAGAACATGAGTAAGCCTATCATTATTGGCATTGCAGGCGGAAGCGCATCCGGAAAAACATCTATAGCGAGAAGAATTAAAGACACTTTTTCCGATGAAAAATCTGTTCTGATTATACGCCAGGATGATTACTATAAAGATCAGTCATCTATTTCGATGGAAGAGCGATATAAAACAAATTATGACCATCCATTTGCGTTTGATAATGATTATCTAATTGCTCAGATCCACGAATTAGCAGAAGGAAGATCCATAGAAAAACCAACTTATGACTTTGTTGAACATACACGAAGTCAGATTACAGAATCCTGCCATCCGGCAGATGTAATTATTCTTGAAGGCTTGTTCGTTCTTGAAGATGAAAACATTAGAAATTTACTTGATATTAAAATATTTGTAGATACTGATGCAGATATCAGATTCATAAGAAGACTGCTTCGCGATGTCAAGGAAAGAGGCAGAACCCTTGACTCTGTAGTCACACAGTATGTGAATACAGTTCGAGTCATGTACGACTTATTCATTAAGCCCAGCAAACGATATGCTGATGTAATTATTCCTGAAGGCGGACAGAATACTGTAGCAATTGACCTGTTAACAACAAAAATTGCTAGCATCATTCACCACTCAATGGTATAATGTCAAGCGGTAAAATAAGGAGTCCAAAATGGCAGAAGAAAACGCAATTTATGTAACTAAAGAGGGCTTAAAGAAGCTGCAGGATGAATACGAGAACCTTGTTCATACCGTTCGTGAGGAAGTAAAGGCAGAGCTCAAAGAAGCTCGTTCATTAGGTGACCTTTCCGAAAATGCTGACTATGATGCGGCTAGAGAGAAACAGGCTCAGGTTGAAAATCGTATTAGTGAACTGGAAGGAATGCTCAAAAACTACAAGATTATCGATATTACAAAGAGCACTTCAAAAGTTGTTCGTATCGGTTCCGAAGTAACGATTGAATTTATGGATACCAAGGAAGAAGCCACTTATCGAATCGTAGGCTCAACCGAAGCAGATCCACTGAATGGCAAGCTTTCCAATGAAACTCCGCTTGCTCAGGCTGTAATTGACAAGAAAGTCGGTCAGACCGTTGAGGTCAATGTCAGCAAACCTTACAAAGTTATTATTGTTAAGGTGAAATAAGGAATCTGCAGCTAATCAGCATATATACCAGGCAGGAGGTCATGTAAAATGAAACCACTGCTTGTTTTTATTTTTCTGATTTTATGCGCTATTTCTATTGACCTAAAGCCAGTGAGTCTTGATTCTATCCGAAAAGATACCATCATTGTCACAGTGCAGGGCGAGGTAAATAAGCCCGGTTCTTTAATTCTGCCAATATACTCAAGTGTTAAAGATGCACTGTCAGCAGCAGAAGTTACAGATAACGCGGACTGCAGCGGTATCAATCCGCAGACAATACTTCATGACAAAGATATTCTAAATATTCCAAAACAGCCTTCAGACAGCAGCAGTGAAATTGTCATGATTAATTCTGCCAGTCTTGCACAGCTTCAGACACTGCCTGGAATTGGCCATGCCACTGCCAAAAAGATCATTTCATATCGAACAGATCACGGACTATTTCAGACTGTTGAAGATCTTATGAAAGTACCCGGAATCGGTCAGGCCAAGTTCAATTCACTGAAGGATCTGATTGGCCTTTGAAAAGCATCATATTGAACAGTATTCCGCTTTCTCTTGTTGTATTTCTGTTTCTTTTAGGTATTTCCAGTTTTAAATGGATGTCTCTCATTCTGTGCTTAATATTTTGGTATCTGCGAACAAAAGACAGAAGTGTTTTCATTGTAACCATTCTTCTTTTGTCTTTCCTGATCCCTCGTTACAGCAATGAATATCCACAATATAATCAGGGAAGAGTGGTTGAAGTTCACGAAAAATATTCAATTGTTCAAAATGGTTTCAGCAAGATTCTTCTTTATACAGATGAGCATCCTGTCTATGACTCAATTATTAAATTCAGCGGAAGATCATACCAATTAGAATCAAAAAGCGGATTCTATTCATTTGATTTTACCAGATACTGCAATGATCGTGGGATATACTACGCAATTAATACAGATAAAATTGAAATCATTTCAAATGTCCATTCATTCAGATCATTATTGCAGGGAAGGATAGATCAGTCAGATAATCAATCTTCTGCTGCAGAACTGAATTCTATTCTTCTTGGAATAAAGAATGATGAAGTTACATTTATCAGTTTTTTAAGCAATTCAGGTTTTTCAATATCTGGCGTTCTTGCTTTTTTTAATATTATTTTAAAATATTTTCTGAAGAAATCAGATAGAGAGCGCATCATTCTCATCGTCAATGCAATTCTTTGTATCACTTATCACTTTCCGCTGATTCTTGTTCAAAGTTTGATTTTCAGAGTATTAAGGTTTTTAAGAGTACGTCAAAACGTTTGTCTTGGCATCGGAATGATTCTGACAATGATCATTTTCCCATATGCCGTCCGAAGTGCATCATTTCTGATTCCATCGTGCTATCGAATTGCAAGTGCGATGTTCGATGACAATAAAAC
>SABF01000394.1 GCA_009929095.1 Erysipelotrichia bacterium | reverse complement strand
CCTTCGGACAGAAGATAATGAGATCCATTACCGGATTCGACAAGCAGGATATAAGTTTTGCTTTGATCCAAATATCAAGTCCTATCAGTATGCCAGAAGCAGTCTGAAAAAGATGATAAAGCAAAAATACGGGAACGGGTACTGGGTTGGATTGACAGTCGGTATTTGTCCAGGATGCGTTTCATTATATAACTTTGTCCCGCTTGTCTTTGTCTTAGGGATTGTTTTTACGACAGCACTTGCACTGATACATATCTGGCAGCTTGCCGCAATCATGTGGACATTATATCTGATGTTCGGATTGTTCAGTGTAGCGGAGGCAAACAGAAAAGAAACCTTTCAACCGCTGACTTTGCTGATGCCGGGTTTATTCCTGATCTTGCATGTCAGTTATGGTATCGGAACACTGATTGGTCTGGTCTTGATTCCATGGAAAAGAAAAAAACTGCAGGATTGTCCTAATATAGAGATGGTCAAAAATCATATGAAAGATAGAGTAAGGAGTACAGTACAGTGAAGATCACATTTATAAACCCACCCTTCAAAACGGAATACGGAAAGTTCTCAAGGGAATCCAGAAGCCCTTCCATCGGACATAGCGGTGAGGTCTATTATCCGCTGTGGCTGATGTATTCAGCTGCCTATGCGAAGAAGAACGGATTTGATATCCGCTTTTTAGATAGCTGTGCCACAAGAACGGATTTGGCAAATACGCTCAAATGGGTAAAAGAACAGTGCCAGGAAACGAAGCTGTTTGTTCTGGACACGAGTACTCCTTCGATTAAGTCGGATGTTGCTTTTGGCTGCAAACTGAAGGATTTATTCCCGGATGCATTTATCCTTCTTGTTGGAACCCATCCGTCATCCACAGCAGAGGAGACTCTTGGGTACGACACTCGCATCGATGGCGTTGCAAGACACGAATATGACATCACCGTTACCGAGCTTGCGAAAGCGATTGAAAAAGGTGAATCATTAGAAACAGTATCCGGCATTACATTCAGAAAAGGATCGGAGATTATCAAAAACGAAGACAGACCGTTCTTTGATAATCTGGATGAGATCCCGTTTGCAGCAGAGTTTATTAAAGATTATCTGAATGTCAATGACTATTATTTCGCCGCATCACATAATCCGGCTGTACAGATCTTTACCGGTCGCGGCTGTCCTGCAAGATGCAATTTCTGCGTTTATCCGCAGACCATGCACGGACACAAATATCGTCTGCGCAGTGTGGAAAATGTCATCGCAGAATACGAGTATATCATTAAAAACCTGCCGGAAGTCAAAGAAGTCATTATTGAGGATGATACCTTCACCGTCAACAAGCCGAGAGTCATGGAATTCTGTCAGCAGATGATCGAAAAGGGACTTGGCAAGAGATTACCCTGGATGTGCAATGCCCGTGTGAACCTTGATCTGGAAACCATGAAAATGATGAAGAAAGCCGGATGCAAGCTCATCATCCCCGGAATAGAAAGCGTCAATCAGCAGATTTTGAAGAATATCCACAAG
>SABF01000060.1 GCA_009929095.1 Erysipelotrichia bacterium | reverse complement strand
CTGCATGGAATAAGCAGCAGCAGAGATATTGTTTTCTATCATGGTGCCGCAGTCAGCTGGGTCAGTGCTGCCAAGAATCAGCAGTTCGCCGCTGTACTTTTCATTTCTAAGCATCATGGCCTCATCAAGGCTGGATACTGCCAGCATATCTGCGCCGGCCTGCAGAACTGCCTGGGTGACCTGAATATCTCCGCAGCCATAGGCATCTGCCTTCAGTACAGCGATAAATTTCTTTCCGCAGATTTTTTTGATGTTTCTCACGTTGTCCATGATCGCATCAAGATTGACTTCCATCCAAGTGCTTCTATACATGTGTTTTCCTCTTATTGCCGACCGTTCAGGCCGCCAAAACAGTATAGCACAACCGAACTTCTATGATGCTTTCGGAATAGTGCAGATAACGTTTTAAAACAGCAGAAAAAGAGGATTTCATCTCATGCCCTAATCGAGTTCTTTTACGATTCGTCTGACAGCATCAGAGATCAGATCACCTATAGGCATCTCTTCTGTACCGGCAATTTCCACACCGCATCGGCTGATTGGAATCAGTACCTTCAATGCATTGCTGCGGGACACTTCAGATGCAATCCTCTCAGTGATTTCTCCCATCATGGCATCAGTTATCATGATGCCGATCGGACCGGCAATGATGTCGGCATGCCTTGCGGCAACTGCAACTGGGTTTTCTCCTGTTGCACCGCGCTTTGCTCTGCCTTTCAGCATATTGGATGTCGCAATGGAATTGGTGCCGATTACCTGTAAAGAAGCATCCGGCTTTACTTCCAGAATCTGATCAGCGAGCTGTCTGCCAAGCAGACCTCCCTGTCCGTCAATGATCACAATCAGTTTGTTTGACATTTATTTGTCTCCTGCAAGTATTGTGGCAATTTGTCCATCCCGCGTCAAGCATGCAAACTTTGATACAATTAAACAGAAGTCATGGAGACGGAATGCAATGAGGCATTATATTATTAGGAACTGATACTATCCGGATGGACAGAGAGTGAATCGGAGACTGTCAGATTGATTCACAGTGAACCAGCTGCACTTCCTGCTTTATCTGGCAAGGGAATCACAGCCAGGTGCCACGTATCTGTCACAGCCATCTATCAAGTTTGCGATAAACTGGATGCTGGCGGATAAGCGGATCAGTTCAAGGACGCATCTGTCAGCTGTTTCTTTCTGAACGATGAACTCTGTGCATCCTTCTTTGTGGCAGATTATGAAACGTCATGAATTGAAAGACCCACTGATTCAACTGTTTGACAGACCGGGAAACAGGAAAGGAAGTTGCTTGTAATGATGAATAAACTGATACTGCTGGATATTGACGGCACCCTGACGAACCATGATAAGAAGATCACACCGAGGACAAAAGAAGTGCTGCTCAAAGCAGAGCGGGCTGGTGCCAGACTCATGCTGGCATCAGGCAGAACCAGGCGGGGACTTCTGGATTTTGCGGATGCTCTGGAGATGAATGATTATGACGGCTATCTGATGTGCTGCAACGGTGCTGAGATAGATGAATGCCGAAGCAAGAAGAACCTGTTCAGCATAGATCTGAGCGTGGAAGAATCCCGGGCGGTGCTGAAGCATCTGAAGCAGTTTGACAGAGCCCGTCCGATTATTGACATTGGCGAGTATATGATTGTGGAAGATGTTTATGACTGCATGATTGCGCTGAACGGAACGGAGTTCAACGTCATCCGCTATGAATCGCGTGGCAATCACTTCCTGCTGAAGGAAGTGCCCGATCTTTCGGAATTCATAGATACGGGCATTCATAAAATTCTGACATTCGGTGATCCGGAATATCTGCAGGAACACTGTCAGGCAATGAAGGAACCATTTGGGAATGCTCTTTCGTGCATGTTTACTGCCCCGTTCTATTTTGAATTCATGCCTAAGGGAATCGATAAAGCGGCAGCTCTTGATGAAGTGTTCAGAGATGGACCGTATCACAGAGAGGATATGATCGCTTTTGGTGACAGCGACAATGATCTATCCATGCTTCGCTATGCCGGCATCGGCATAGCAATGGGCAATGCGGCAGCGGCAGTCCGGGATATCGCTGATGAAGTGACAGGAACTAACGAGGAGGATGGAATTGCTGAAGCATTGATTCGGCATTTTCCGGAACTTGGATGAAGCAGCGATACGCATTGATTTTATGCGCCTGCATGCTCACAGGGTGCGCCAAACACAGTCAGAAATCAGCACCGACGGATTCCATAGAACCGTCTGCAGTTCCGGTGCGCACCGGAACAGTGGTCTGTGTCGGAGACTCCATTACTTATGGGGCTGGTGTATCAGAGACATTGGAAACAGAAACTTGGCCAATTCAGCTTCAGAATATGCTTGGCAGTGATTATAATGTCATTAACTGCGGAATCAATGGAAGAACACTGCTGAAAGAGGGGGATTATCCTTATACGGAGAATCCTGCCTATCAGGTATCGCTTACTTCCGATGCCGATATTGTACTGATCATGCTTGGCACCAATGATTCCAAACCGCAGAATTGGAATGCTGAATTATATGAAGCAGAACTGTGTGAAATGATCCGAATCTATCAGGCACTGGATTCCAGTCCCGATGTATATGCAATGACCTGCCCAGATGTGATTGTTTCAGAAGGACAGAATTCTGGCAGCTTTGGCGTAGATCAGAGCGTCGTGGAAGAACAGCTGCCAGATCTGATTCAGCGGGCTTCAGAGACAGCTGGTGCTGGATTGATTGATATTTATTCACTGACAAAGGATCGTGCGGACTGCTTTTCTCTTGATGGAGTGCATACGAATGCTGAGGGCAACAGAATCATTGCTCAAGCAGTATTCCAGGCACTTACAAATGGAAAATAGATTGCTGGAATCACTTAGCTGGAGAACAGATTCAGTTATTGTGGCATCCGAAAGAAAAAACCGGATCAGAACGCACTAAACAATTGGAATTCCTTCTGAACCCGAAATACACTTTGCCAAACTAAAAGAATCAGCTGTCAGCGGATTCCTGCATGGCATAAAAAAACCGTCTATTTAAGACGGAGATCATTCCTGCGAATGGAGCGAGTGATGGGAATCGAACCCACATATTCAGCTTGGAAGGCTGACGTTCTACCACTGAACTACACTCGCAGTTACAAAATCGTGGTGTCTCGGATGGGAATCGAACCCACGACCCACTGATTAAAAGTCAGTTGCTCTACCACCTGAGCTACCGAGACATCGGTGGCAATCCTTGATATATCCAACCTGGAGGTGTCCAGATATTGGAACAAAATAATGGTGGAGAAGGGCGGTTTCGAACCACCGAACCCGGAGGGATCTGATTTACAGTCAGACGCGTTTAGCCACTTCGCTACTTCTCCACTATGGTGCCGACTATAGGAATCGAACCTACAACCTACTGATTACAAATCAGTTGCTCTGCCAATTGAGCTAAGTCGGCATAAGACTGGTGGAGGTTAACGGGCTCGAACCGCTGACCCTCTGCTTGTAAGGCAGATGCTCTCCCAACTGAGCTAAACCTCCATGTGTGCTTTTCACAAAGCGCTCATTCAATATACCATAGTGGAAAAACTGAGTCAACAATAAATATTTGGTCTTTCTGTTGCAGATCATGAGGAAGAATAGGCATAGAATGGACAGATTGCCGGTATGTCAATATACGGCAATGCATATTCTGCTGTGAATTAATTATAATCCAAAACATTGTGATAAAAATTTCATAAACTTTTAAAAAAGCATTGACAAACAGAAAGCGTTTACATATATTAAATACGTAAGCTGTAAACGTTTCCAGTAACGTTTCCGGAAACGGCCACGGAATGTTTGCGGCAACACGATCCAATTTAGGAGGAAGATATGAACAAGAAGTTATTGTCATCTGGTTTATCAGCCGTATTATGTGCAGCAATGCTGGCTGGCTGCGGAAGCAGCACAGCAGCAACCGCTTCAACAGCAGCTGCCGGAACAGCATCCGCTGCAGCAGCCGCAGGCAAAGTATATTATCTGAACTTCAAACCGGAAGCAGATGCTCAGTGGCAGGAACTTGCCAAAGAGTATACTGAGGAAACAGGTGTTCCTGTTACAATTCTCACAGCAGCATCCGGACAGTATGAAACCACACTGAAATCTGAAATGGCTAAATCCGAAGCTCCGACACTGTTCCAGGTCAATGGTCCTGTCGGTCTGGCATCTTGGAAGGACTATTGCTACGATCTGAGCGGATCCGATGTTGAAGGACAGCTCACATCCAAGGACTTTGAACTGATGAATGGCACTGAAGTTGCCGGCATCGGATATGTTGTTGAGACATATGGCATTATCTACAATAAGGCACTGCTTGAGAAGGCAGGCTATTCACAGGACGACATCACCAACTTCGAATCTCTGAAGAAGGTTGCTGAAGATATCACAGCCCGCAAGGGTGAACTTGGCTTCTCTGCATTCACATCTGCCGGCATGGATTCATCCAGTGACTGGCGCTTCAAGACTCATCTGGCCAACCTGCCGATCTACTATGAATACAAGGCAGATGGAATTGGCAATACCGATGCTATCAAGGGAACTTATCTTGACAACTATCGTGCGATCTGGGATCTGTACATCAATAACGCTACCTGCGATCCTTCTCAGCTGTCTGTAAAGACCGGCGATGATGCAACTGCAGATTTCGTTACAGAACAGGCTGTCTTCTATCAGAACGGCACATGGGCTTACAATGACATTTCTGAACTCGGTGATGACAATCTGGGTATGCTTCCGATTTACATTGGCTGCGAAGGCGAAGAGAAACAGGGCCTCTGCACCGGCACTGAGAACTACTGGTGTGTAAACAAGAATGCAAGCGCTGATGATATCAAGGCTACACTTGATTTCATGAACTGGTGCGTAACTTCCGAAAAGGGACTCAATGGCATGTGCGGCGGCACAGGTGCAATGGCTGATGGCTCTGACGGCATGGGCTTCGTAATTCCGTTTAAGAAGAACCTCACAAGCACCAACCCGCTGGTCAACATTGCTAATCAGTACGTAGCTGATGGAAAGACTCCGGTATCCTGGAACTTCTCCACAATGCCTTCTGAAGATTGGAAGAACGGCGTTGGTTCTGCTCTTACCACATATGCTGCAGGTCAGACAGATGCTAACTGGGCTGCTGTTGTAACTGCATTCGTAGATGGCTGGGCAACAGAGTCTGCTGCTGCAAAGGCTGCACAGTAATTAATCATCTGATTCATCCATACTAGTGATTCGGGGGGCAACGGGAGAAGCGGAACGTTCCGTTTGACCTGCTGCCTCCTTTCATTTATTACTCGTATTAAATAAAAAGAAGGTAAAGCAAATGTCGAAAGCAATCAAAAAGTACTGGCCGATATTCGTCGTGCCGACCATGGCTGCCTTTATGATCGGATTTGTTGTTCCGTTCATACTGGGCATCTATCTGTCCTTCTGCAAATTTACGACCGTGACCGATGCAAGGTTCATCGGTATCAGTAATTATCTGGTTGCCCTGAAGGATACCATGTTTCAGCATTCCTTCTGGTATACAGCAGCATTTGCAGTTATCGCACTGATCGTAATCAATGTCATTGCGTTTGCATTGGCAATGGCATTAACCAAAGAACTCAGAGGAACCAATATCTTCCGCACCATCTTCTTCATGCCGAATCTGATTGGCGGTATTGTGCTGGGCTATATCTGGCAGCTGATCTTCTCCGGTATTCTATCGAAATACAATTTAGCACTGAATCTGGATTCAACACTTGGATTCTGGGGACTGGTAATACTGGTTTCCTGGCAGCAGATCGGATATATGATGATTATTTATATTGCCGGCCTGCAGTCCATCTCCACTGAAGTACTCGAGGCTGCAGAAATTGACGGCGCAAACGCTAAGCAGAAACTGTTCAGCGTAACCATTCCGATGATGATGCCCTCCATTACAATATGCACATTCCTCACCATCACAAACGGGTTCAAACTATTTGACCAGAACCTGGCATTGACCGGCGGTGAACCGAGCAAGATGTCTGAAATGATGGCGCTGAATATCTATAACACGTTCTATGGCAAGGTTGGCTATGAAGGAGTCGGCCAAGCCAAAGCAGTATTATTCTTTATCCTTGTAGTAGGCATTGCACTGATACAGCTGCGGGCTACCCGCTCAAAGGAGGTCCAGGAATAATATGTCAAATACGAAGTCGAAAAAGGGCTGGGCTGGTACAGCGCTGCTTACCTTCATCTGCTGCTGGTGGGTGATGCCAATCATCATCGTGCTGTTCAACTCCTTTAAGAAAAAAACTTGGATCAGCCAGTTTCCGTTCCAATTGCCCAGCGGGAAAACATTCATTGGTCTTACAAACTATATCGAGGCAATTGATCACTATGGATTTATGGATTCTGTAGGCTGGACTATATTCATTACAGTGTTCAGCGTGCTGTTAATTCTGGTCTGCACTTCCATGTGTGCATGGTTTATCACCAGAGTGCAGAACAAAGCTACCAAACTGGTATATCTTCTGTGTGTATTCTCTATGGTTGTTCCATTCCAGATGGTTATGTTTACACTGTCCAAAGTTGCCAATATTCTTGGCCTTACAACTCCCTGGGGAATTACCATTGTCTATCTTGGATTTGGCGCCGGCCTTGCAGTATTTATGTTCTGCGGCTTTGTAAAATCGATTCCGATTGAAATTGAAGAAGCCGCAATGATTGACGGCTGTTCACCGATTCAGACATTCTTCCGAGTTGTGCTTCCGATTATGAAACCAACATATATCTCAGTCGGCATTCTGGAGACAATGTGGATCTGGAATGACTTCCTGCTTCCTTATCTGGTACTTGATCTTAAGAAGTACAAGACAATTTCCATTGTCATTCAGTATATGAAGGGCAGTTATGGCAGAGTCGATATGGGTGCTATTATGGCCGCATTAATCATGGCTGTGATTCCTGTCATCGTATTCTATCTCAGCTGCCAGAAGTATATTATCAAAGGTGTCGCTGCCGGTGCAGTAAAGGGCTGATATAATTCAGCGGTTTAAGTGCAGTTTATAGGAGGGGGTTGAGCGCATGGCTACAATCAGAGATGTCGCCCGGCTTTCCGGCTACAGCATTGGCACGGTATCCAGAGTGA
Source organism: Erysipelotrichia bacterium (assembly GCA_009929095.1). Lineage (GTDB taxonomy): Bacteria > Bacillota_I > Bacilli_A > Erysipelotrichales > Erysipelotrichaceae > Bulleidia. Next base: position 880 of record SABF01000060.1, on the reverse strand, counting down.
TGAATCATCATCCGGATGTCAGTGAAGAAGCCAGAATGACCATTCAAAAAGTTATTTCTGATACAAACTTTCAGCCTAATGCCAATGCCAAGCATCTCAAGCAGCAGATTTCTTCTGATATAGCCATTGTCATCAAGGGTTATGGAAACATGCTGTTTGCTGATTTGCTGGAGCAGGTACAGGCCATTCTTCGTGACAGCGGAGAAGAGGCGGCAGTGTTTTTCCTGGATGAAAACTCTGATGAGGTAACTGCAGCACAGCAGATCTGTGAAGAACGCAAACCGAAGGGAATGATCTTTCTCGGCGGCAATCTTGAGTCATTTAAAACAAACTTTTCCGTGATAACAGCCCCGAGTGTTCTGATGACTAATTCGGCAGTCAATCTCAAATTTGAAAATCTGTCCAGTTATACCACAGATGACGCTGAGGCAGCAGCGACTGCAATTAGAAGTCTGATTGAAGCAGGGCATACAAGGATTGGCATTATCGGGGGCGATCCAAGCAGCTCTCAGATTTCTGTCAGACGTCTTCAGGGATCACTGGAAGAATTCAGAAGGCACGGTATTCCATTTGATCCGTCCATCCAGTATGAAACAAGCCGTTTCTCTATGGCTGGCGGCTATACCGCAGCTCAGACGCTTCTGAAACGCTGCCCGGATCTGACTGGCATCTTTGCAGTCAGTGATACAGTGGCAATCGGCGGAATGCGTGCGCTGCGTGACAGCGGCAAGCATATCCCGGAGGATATCTCGGTTGTCGGCTATGATGGCATCGAAGCCGGACAGTACTGTATCCCGAGACTTGCAACGATTCATCAGGATACTTCTGAAATTGCCAGACGAGGCGTGGAAGATCTTCTTCTGAGAATCAACTATACTCA
>SABF01000393.1 GCA_009929095.1 Erysipelotrichia bacterium | reverse complement strand
CAAAGAGGCAGAAGCTAAATTCAAGGAAGTAAATGAAGCCGGAATCAATACTGTATCCATAGATATCAACAGCGGATGCGAATCTGACAGCGGCTTCTGTGATTCTGACGCTCTGCGTTCAGATATAACTCTTGCACTGGATTGCTGGAAACCTTTCCACATGCTGAGAAAAAACCATCAGCGGTTCAAGCAAGCAAAACTTCTCTCGCTGAATCTGCCTCATCCGGAACATTCCATTTATCAGGAAATGAATGAAGATCTCTTCTTCGAGAACTTTCCCAGAAAAGAAGAGAACGCTTATAAAGGTACCTTTGGCAAAGCAGAACTGATTGGCGGATGCTGGGGCATGGCTGGAGCACTTTCACTGAACATCATAGGTGCCATGACAGTAGGTGTTTCTTATCTGCAGGTTGTGCTGCCCGAAGAAATCTACCCCATCTCCGGATCACAGTTCATTCAGCCCGTATTTCATCCTTTCGGGCATGAAACCTGGCATGAAGTAATTTCCGGTGCTATGGATTCTGTCAGATCGGTCGGGTTTGGTTCAGGCTGCGTCTTCATGGATCACAAAGAGGATATTTTGGATCTGATCCTGCAGGAATGCCACTGTCCGGTTGTGCTGGATGCAGAAGCTCTTCGTCTTTTAAAACACAATACCTACGTTCTTAAGTTCATCAAGGCACCCGTGATACTCACTCCTCATATTCAGGAATTTGCAGACCTCGTCAATCAGCCTATTTCAGCAGTGAAAGACAGCCCGCTGCCTCTGGCTTTAAAGTTTGCCAAAACCTATGGGGTCATCGTCGTACTGAAGAGTCCTAATACGATTGTCGTGTCTCCTTCCGGTGATATCTACATCAACCAGACCGGAAATCAGGCACTTGCTCAGGCCGGTTCAGGAGATCTGCTTACCGGCATAATGACTGGACTTCTTTCCATGACCAGAGATGTATTTACAGCGGTATGCATGGCTGTGTGGCTGCATGGTCATCTTGCCGATCTGGGCATTCAGCATCATTCTCACGCCAATTTCAAATTATCATCCTTTCCCGAGCTCATGGATGAATTATTCATGAAACACGGGTTCTGAAACTGGTCTGCTTTGCCTTTTCAACTGCATTCGATGGTATAATTGTGAGCGATTCATATTTACAATTATGCCAGAAGGAGACATGATTCATGCCGGGTAGTACCCAGAAGGTCATCACAAGCAGGCAGGCCAAAGCCCAGATAGATCATTTTGGCCGATCCCTGATAATCTATATTGCCGTATTCATGATTTTTAAATATGGCACTGCTTTTCTATACAAGTATGTACCTGGAGCACTCAGTTCCATCGATTCCAATATTGTAATTCAGTCAGGAGAAATCATCCTGCTCATACTGATTGCGCTGATTCCATTTCGTATCAGTTCAAAGATGCTTGATCTTGATATTCATGATTACCTGAAACATCTGAAAATCAAACCAATGCATGTGCTTGCCATTGCCTGTATCGGCATCGGCATCAATCTGATC
>SABF01000392.1 GCA_009929095.1 Erysipelotrichia bacterium | reverse complement strand
CTTCTTGAAACAGTATTAAGAACATCAGCTCTCGCAGCTGTATTCCTGCCCGTTACAAGTCCGATACGGAAAGGATATTTGGGAATCGGTTTATGATGAGATTCATCAAATAGACCCTCTTTTGACAATTTCTTCTTTAACAGTTCAAACTGCTGGTAAAGATCACCAATTCCTGTCGGACGCATGGCTGTGACCAGCAGCTGCAAATCTCCTCGCGATTCAAATACTGAGACATCTGCTCTTATGGTAACCTTGTCACCATCTTTCGGAGTAAATTTTACAGATCGATTGTTCGATGCAAACATGACACACCGCATCTGTGCTCCGGTATCCTTTAGACTGAAATGCCAGTGTCCTGAACGATAACTGCTGAAATTGCTGATTTCTCCTTCAACCAGTACACCTTGTATATTCGCATCATTTTCCAGTCTGCCCTTCAGGTATCGCACCAGTGCAGTGACTGTTACGACAGGCTGACTCATATACGATCCAGAACACCATTGATCAGTTTATAAGAATCTCCATCGCAGTAAGTTTTTGCCAATCTGACATATTCGTCAATAATGACAGCCATCTCTACCTGTTTCAGATCAAATTCTGCACAGCCAAGAAGCAGCAATGCCTGTTCTACTGCACCTAGACGTTCAAACTTCCAATCATCAAGTACATTGTCAATATAACCAACATAGCGGTCTTTATGGTCAATTGCCTGGTGGATGGCATCCCTAATATACTGATCCTCACTGATTTCTTCAGGCTTGTAGTTATCTTCAATCAGACTTTTTTCATCGCGTGGATAAATCAGGTACTGATATACACATGTCATTGCTTTTTCTCTGTTCTGGTGACGGTTCATGAATTACCTCTCGGCTAATATTTTAGCATTTTTACATGAATGAATCTATGGCTTTATACCCAGCTTGCGCTAAACATGAGACTGTTTTAAAATTCCGTTATCATGATTGATACAAATTCTGAAAAACCAAAACTCTTTTTACGGCTTGGCGGCCATCTCCACACTGTACATATGCATCGCAATATGGTTCGAAAGAACTGTTTTGCATGCGGACTTTACTGGCAGGGTCTGACTCACGATCTTTCAAAGTACAGTCCATCCGAATTCTGTCCGAGTGTCAAATATTACCAGGGCTACCGTTCCCCGTATGCTTACGAAAAGGAACTGCTGGGCTACTCTGCTGGCTGGCTTCATCACAAAGGCAGAAACAGGCATCATTGGGAATACTGGTATGATACGCTGGATGGCCGCTGGCAGCATAGTCATTAAGCAGTAACAGCCGACGCTGACGCACCGCCTCCCCCCAAATGCCGATCTTATCAAGCTGGAAGACGGTTTGCTTGTCAGTGACGCCGCAGATCGGCATCACCCCTTTCGACCAGCTGCTCAGCACAAACTCCTGCCGGTCTTCATAGTAGTGGCAGATAAACCCATACTGACTACCAGTGACCTGCAAGGCCTTATCCAGGGCAAAGTCCAGCATCTCCTGCAGATCTGATGCC
>SABF01000391.1 GCA_009929095.1 Erysipelotrichia bacterium | reverse complement strand
CCATAGATCAGGGCAATGCTGTGATCTATGCTTTGATATCTGAATGCATCATCCATTATCTTTTCAGACGCATCAATCGCCTCACCCTTCAATGGTTCCCGGCAGACAATGGGTTCAAAGCCATGACTGAGACACACCTGTTCAGCAATTGATATCAGAATATCTACACTGCCAATGCAGTAAGCTTCAGAAAATGGCAGATTCTTCGGCGTATTTTCCTGAAGCAGGTTCATTATCTGTTTTGGCAGTGATAACTGATAGCGCTCCACAATTCGCAGTGCATCCTGTGCAGTGCTGGTATCCGGCAGAGTAGGACCGGACGCCACCATGGAAAGATCCTGACTGATCACATCGGAAAGAATCAAAGAAATGACATGTGCCGGTTCGCACTGGACTGCGAACCTTCCGCCCTTTACATTGGAAAGACGTTTTCGTATCGTATTGATCTCATCAATCGTTGCACCGCAGTTCAAGAGCTGTCTGCTGACTTCCTGAAGCTGTGCAAGATCAATCCGCGGATCTTCAAACAGTGCGCTGGCGCCGCCGGAAATTAAGCATAGCACTGTATCTTCCGAACGAAGTCCCTGTACCATCGCTTCCGCTTTCTTCGCTGCCAGTACACATGCTTCCGTTGGTATCGGATGGTCGGCTTCCAGGCAATCAAATCTCTGAATAGGCCCATGCACAGCTCCCTTAACAGCAATGCACAGTCCGCCAGTGATACGATCCTGAAGAAACTCTGACGCCGCGTTTGACATGGTCCAGGCAGCCTTGCCAAAAGCAATGACAAAGAGTCTTCCATTTTGAAACGAAAGACTCCCCAGCTGCTTCTTTACAGCATCACCCGGAATGATCTGACTGCGCACTTCTGCCAGAATCTCATCCGCAGCAGATTTCAAGACATCCATTTTCTTACTTCTCCTTGACAGAGGGTTTCTCAGGCAGATGGCCAAAGAGCTGGCGATACAGTGCAAGCGTATCACCGCCATTCAGAAACGAGAAAGAAAACAGGATCTGATCTGCTTTCATAATCGTAAACTGATGATCATGATCCGCGCATTCTGTAATCTCAGATACATTTCCAAGTATCTTCTTCATCCCAAATGCATTTGTTCTGACAATCTCTCCATTTCTGATGTCGATTGCCCAGTTATGCAGGTACAGCAGAAGAAAGATGCCCGGTATTGCACCAAGCAGTGCCAGGAAATAACCCGTCCACATGCCGGTCCCCCAGAAAACAACCGCAGCACCGTTATTCATCAGGATGGTATATATTGCCGCCAGGATTGTAAACAGGCCGATATCGCACCAGGCAAAGAAAGTATAAAGCTTATGCGTAGTGTCTCCGGCAGCAGTAATATGAAACTGTGTATGTCTGAGTTCTGTCATGGATTCATTTTAACTTCATGACAGCAAAAGGGAAAGTGTTTAGGAAGCCGGATATATCACCTGCAGAATGCTTACGATAAGCAGGATCGTCAGTGCAGCAATCAGTCCAAGAAACAGATAGTTCACGGTT
>SABF01000059.1 GCA_009929095.1 Erysipelotrichia bacterium | reverse complement strand
GCAAAGTCCTGAACATGTCTCACGTTTCTCAAATGGAAATTTCCGATTTTCTTTCATAGAGAGAATCGGATTTTTTTGGGTTTTTCCCTGTTTTCACTTGCGATAGATGGCTGATGTGGTAACATTGTGGTAGAAAGTGCCACGAAGTGGTGGAAAGTGGGGATCAGTCAATGTTCATGGGGGAATACAGGCACAGCCTGGACGCCAAAAACAGATTGATCATTCCTTCCAGGTTCCGTGATCAGCTTGGTGAGACTTTCTATGTCACGAAAGGTTTTGATGAATGCCTGTCTGTCTATACAGGCGAGCAGTTTGCAAAACTGATGAGTGAACTCGAAAAACTTCCTTCTACCAAGAAGGAAGCACGTCAGTACGTCCGTTCTGTTACTTCCAAAGCAGTTGAATGCACCTTTGATACGCAGGGCCGCATTCAGCTTCCGACTGTTCTCAAAAATGTTGCGGCAATCGATAAGATGTGCGCAGTAATCGGAGTCAATGATCATGTTGAGATATGGGCGGAAGATAAGTGGGATGCATACGACAGCGATGCATCGGATTCGTTTGAAAACGCAGCTGAATCGCTTACGGAGTTTCTGAAATGATGGAACATCAGTCAGTACTTCTTCATGAAACAGTAGATATGCTTCAGGTGAAACCGGATGGCATCTACGTTGATGGAACACTGGGCAGAGGCGGACACGCTGAACTGCTGCTGTCAAAATTAAGCAAAGGTCATCTATATGGTTTTGATCGAGATGAACAGGCGCTAAAGGAGACAGCAATTCGTCTGGAATCCAGCAGAGATCGCATCACAATGATTCACGAAAACTTCTGCCATATGAAAGAAGTACTCGAAAGATATGGCGTATCGAAGGTTGACGGTATCATGATGGATCTTGGAGTTTCTTCACCGCAGTTTGATGATCCGGAACGCGGGTTCAGCTATCGCTATGATGCAAATCTCGACATGCGAATGGATCAGACCCAGAGTCTGACCGCCATGCAGATAGTTAACGAGTATTCATTTGAAGATCTGACCAGAATACTCTGGCAGTATGGCGAAGAGAGAGATGCAAAGCGAATTGCCCGTGCAATTGAACGTCAAAGGGCAATATCACCGATTGAAACAACCTTCCAGCTGAATGACGTCATTCGTTCCTGCAAGTCAAGCAAAGAACTAAGTCAGAAAGGTCATCCCGCAAAACAGACGTTCCAGGCTCTCAGGATTGAGGTCAATGGTGAATTGACCTCACTGAGGACTGGATTGGAAGAAGCTACCTCGCTTCTGAATCTCCACGGCCGTCTTGCTGTGATTACATTCCATTCGCTTGAGGATCGAATGGTAAAGAGTTTGTTTAAAGACTTGTCTTCTGCTCCGTCTGTGGCACCAAAGTTGCCTGTTAAGGCATCGCAGATGGAGCAGGCCTCCTTCTTAAGCATCACTAAGCATCCAGTTACAGCTTCAGAACTAGAACTTCAGGGGAATCATCGAGCACACAGCGCAAAGCTGCGGGTTCTGGAAAAAATCGGAGATTGAATCATGGCAAAGATCGTCAGAAAAAAAAGAAAAAAGCAGTTGAAACTGGTCAGTTTTGCAGTTTCCTTTTTCTTATTTTCTGCAGTATCATATCTGGGAAGTGCTCTCTTTCTGAGAACGTATAACAATGCACTTAGCACAGAAAAGCAGAGCATTGAATCCAAGATTGCTGATCTTCAGACACAGAACGATGCAGTCAAGGTGGAGATTCGGACACTGAGCACCAGAGATCGGGTTGATACGATCGCTTCCGATAATGGCCTTAGCCTTGATCAGAACAACATCATCACGATCACTGCAACCGACGATTCTTCATCCAATTGATGGTCTGGCATAGAATAAGGAGCGAGCATTGAAAAGACGCGGCCGCAGAATTATTCGTATCCTGTTCATTCTGACATTAGCGGTAATGATTCTGCTTGCCTCTAATGTCTTTTTGGTTACGATTATGCGAGTTCATGTACGCTCGGGTACAAATCTGTCTGCTTATGCGAATTCTGCCAATACAGTCACAGAAACAACTAAGGCGATGCGCGGCAATATCTATGATCGCAATGGCACGGTCATTGCTCAGGACAGCCGAACCTATAATATTATCTGTATTCTGTCTTCTTCACGCCCGTCAGTAGAAGGAACGATTGCCTATGTAAAGGATAAAGAAGGTACAGCCAACGCACTCAGTTCGATTTTGAATGTCAGTGCAGATTCAATCCTCAGCTATTTGAATCAGGATGTCTATCAGACAGAACTTGGCACTGCAGGGAGAAACTTGTCTCAGGCAGTAATGGAAGAAATCAAGGCATTGAACATGCCTGGCATAGAATTTACTGACTCTATTCAGCGTGTATATCCCCTTGGCACCTTTGCGTCCAATCTGATTGGTTTTGCACAGTCGGATGAAACAGGATCAACAATCGGCAGGATGGGAGCGGAACTGTACCTTGACAGCTATCTGAAAGGCATAGACGGCTACCGTATCTATCAAGCCGATTCAGACGGTTACATTCTTCCTGGAATGAAAGAAAATACGGTGTCAGCCACAAATGGCGACAATGTCTATACCACAATCGATCAGACAATTCAGGAAGCGCTGGAAGAGTCTTTTCGGATGACTGCTGAGAGGTTTAGTGTCAAGCGAGTCTGGGGTGCAGTCATGGAGGTCAAAACCGGGAAGATACTTGCCTGGGGTCAGTCTCCGTCCTTTGATCCAAATACATTGGAAATTGCGGATTATAACAACTACGGTGCCCAGCTGCCATACGAGCCAGGGTCTACACTGAAGACAATGACTTGGGCGGCAGCAATCAATGAAGGTGTTTATGATGGAACAGCCAAGGTAGATGGCGGTCCATACTACTTCACAATGGATGCAGATGGAACCATACACAGAACCTCAACAGCAAATGCTCTGTATTCTGCAATTTATAATGCATCCAAAAAGGATTACGGATGGACTGAATATGACGATGGACTGATCTATTCTGCCAATACCATTGCGGCATCAATTGATACTGAACTGATCACCCCTGAAAAAGATTTGGAATATCTTAAAAAGTTCGGCTTCTTCAATACAGTCAATTCTGACGGACTTCCTGAAGAATCGGGTGTATTGAACTTTACATGGCCGCAGGACAAGATTTCTCTTTCCTATGGACAGGGTTCGACAGTGACTATGCTGCAGCTGCTGCAGGCATACAGTTCTATTTTTGGGGATGGCACGATGGTGCGTCCATACTACGTTGATTCTATCCGGAATTCCTATGATGATTCGGTAGTCTATCAGGCGAGAACCAAGGTTACTGGAAATCCAATTACAGCAGATACTGCAAAGGAACTGCAGGGCATTCTGAAAAGGGTAGTATCAGAAGGTTCTGCCAAGTACTATCAGATACCAGAATGCGAAATCATTGGAAAGACTGGTACAACACAGGTTGCAGAAAATGGAACATATCAGTCAGGTCTGACGATTTCGTCCATTATGTCAGCATTGCCGGCAGATGACCCTCAGGTTATTGTGTATTATGCGTTTGAAGCAAGCTATGATCACAATGCACATTATTATACAGAAGCGGTGCAGAATCTTCTGCGAAAGACAGCTATGAAACTGGGACTTTCCACCAGTACTGAAACAGCTGCAGCAGACCTGGAAAGCAATGCTGAGGCATCAGCGGCTCCAACGGAAATCACAACTCAGGATATGCCGGATATGATTAACCATTCGCTGGATTATGCGGGTTCCAAACTGTCTGGAAGCGGTGCCGATGTAACTATACTTGGCGATGGATCTTCGGTCATTGATCAGTATCCAAGCGCAAACTCCACAGTATCAACCGGGCAGAAAGTTTTTCTTCTTACAGATACAAATTCATTCATTATGCCGGATATGACTGGCTGGACGAGAAAGGATGTTACCGCACTATGGTCGGTGACCCAGTTTGGCTTTAAACTGAGCGGTGATGGCATTGTTATTTCTCAGAGTATACCGGGAGGTACAGCAGTTACTCGCGGAACAGAAATTGAAGTGGAATTTGGCTAGCGGTGTTTGGCATACTGAAAGATATGAAGCTGATTGTCTCCGCAATACCGGATGTCCTGCTTCTTGTATGGAAGTGACGGCATGCAGTATAATTTAAACTATCGACGTGATGAGAGGGGAACAGACTTATGGTATTGAAACTGGTTGGAAGCTTTCTTGTCAGTCTGACTGCAATATTGATATTGATGCCGCTATGGATTGACTATCTGAGGAAGATCAGCTTCAATCAAAGTGTTTCTGATTACAGTCTGGAAGAATACAAACATAAGGATGCGACACCGATCATGGGCGGTGTACTGTTCATAGCAATACCGGTTCTCATGACCTTGCTGTTTGATTTTTATGGCTCCATGCGGGCTGATAATATCATGGTTATGCTGGTGTTTGTTGGTTATGGACTGATTGGTTTTCTGGATGATTATCTGATTGTTGTACAGAGAAAGAATGATGGTCTGAAGCCATGGCAGAAGTTTGCTCTCCAGCTGATCCTGGCGGGCGTGTTCTATCTTGGCTATCGTACGCATGCTCATCTTGAGGTGACGATTCCCTTTGCTCAGGCATCATGGTATCTCGGACCATTCTATGCACTGCTGATCATCATTATGTTTTCCGGATCCAGCAATGCAGTAAATATCACAGATGGTATGGATGGCCTTTCAGCGGGATGCGTGGTATGCGCGCTCACTGCTTTTCTGATCCTGGCTGTTAAGCAGAAGAATATTACATTATCAGTATTTATATGCAGCCTGATCGGATCACTGATCGGATATCTATTCTATAATGTCAAGCCGGCTAAGGTATTTATGGGTGATACCGGATCTCTGGCTCTTGGCGCAGTTCTGGCGGCGATTGCCATGGTACTGAAGCAGGAACTGACCCTGATTGTCATTGGCGGTGTATTTGTCATTGAAACCTTATGTGTCATCATTCAAATCGGTTCGGTTAAGCTGCGCGGCAAGCGAGTGTTCTCGTATACACCGATTCATTATGCCTTTCGCCTGAAGGGTTATACAGAGAATCAGATTGTACATGGATTCTGGATTGCAGCACTCTTGTTTGGCGTACTTGGAGTGTTTGTAGGTTTACATTGAATTTGACACTGAATTGTTGTAATATACGCATAAGCGCTGATCAGGATATGTCTTGATGAAGGGCCGGGCAGAGAAAATAGACGGATGATGCAAGTCTAGCCGGTGTCATGAAGGTACTACCTGTGAGCTGCACTCGAAAGAGAAGCCGTTTCCCGCGTTAAGGGCAAGAGGCAGTTCTAAGGAACTGCAAATAAAGGTGGTACCACGAGTCTTCGTCCTTTCTGACGAGGACTTTTTTATATACTGGAGGATATTATGAGAGATTTTGTAAATGAACCGGAACTAAAAACACTGAATCATTCCTGCGCTCATGTTATGGCTCAGGCCGTTAAGCATATCTGGCCAGAGACAAAATTCTGGGTTGGACCTGTTGTTGAAGAAGGATTTTATTACGACATGGATCTCGGTGATCATACGATCAACGATGAGGATCTTGTAAAAATTGAAAAGGAAATGAAGAAATGCTGCAAGGATGATAAGCGCATTGTTCGTCAGGAAGTATCCAAGGCGGAAGCAGCTGAAATGTTCAAGGACGATCTCTATAAAGAAGATCTGATTTCCCGCCTGGATGATGGGAACATTACTATCTATACTCAGGGTGACTATACCGATCTCTGCAGAGGTCCGCATGTGGGCAGTACGAAGCAGTGCCGCTATTTCAAACTGATCAAACATTCCGGGGCTTACTGGAAAGGTGATAAGAATAATAAGGTTCTGCAGCGCGTGTATGGTGTCTGCCTGCCGACTCAGGAAGAACTGGATCAGTATCTCAGTGATCTGGAAGATGCCAAGGCAAGGGATCACCGCAAACTAGGCAAAGAATTAGATATGTTCATGTTTGATGATATTGTCGGAGCAGGTCTTCCTATGTGGCTGCCCAATGGTTTTACTGTCAGAAGAATTCTTTCTGATTACATTATGAATAAGGAACTGGAACTTGGCTATGAACATGTTATGACTCCGTCAGTTGCCAATGTCCGTCTGTATAAGACTTCCGGTCACTGGGATCACTATAAAGATGATATGTTCCCGGCTATGGAGATGGACAGCGAAGCCTATGTCCTAAGACCGATGAACTGCCCGGAACATATGATCATATATCGTTCCAAACTGCACTCCTATCGTGATCTGCCGGTTCGTATTGCCGAAGTTGCAAACGATTTCCGCTATGAAGCTTCCGGCGCTCTGACCGGTATTGAGCGCACCCGTGCATTTACCCAGAATGACTCACACATTTATTGCCGCCCGGATCAGATTAAGCAGGAAGTGGAAGGAGTTACCAGACTGATTCTTGATGTATATCGTGATTTTGGGTTTAAAGACTATGAATTCCGTCTGTCACTGCGCGATAAGGACAATGCCAGCAAGTATTTTGGAAATGATGATCTCTGGGAGCGCTCGGAAGCAGAACTGCGCCAGATTCTCAAAGATATGAACGTAAAATACTATGAGGCAATTGGTGAAGCGGCATTCTATGGACCAAAGATTGATGTTCAGGTAAAGAGTGCGATCGGTCATGACGTAACACTTTCTACCATTCAGCTTGATTACCAGCTGCCGGAAAGGTTTGAACTTACCTATGTTGATGAGACGGGTGCAAAGGTCAGACCGGTGGTTATTCACCGTGCGATTCTCGGATCTCTGGACCGATTTGTGGCATTCCTTCTGGAAGAGACCAAGGGTGTATTCCCACTATGGCTGGCGCCTTCCCAGATCAATCTGATTCCGGTTGCACCGGATGCGCATATGGAATATGCACAGAAGATACAGACTGATCTGCAGAAACTTCATTTCCGAGTGGAACTGGACAGCCGCAATGAGAAGCTTGGCTACCGGATACGCGAGGCACAGACCCGAAAGCTGCCGTATTCTCTGGTACTTGGCGACAAGGAAACGGAAAACGGAACAGTGACTTACCGTCGCTATGGTGAACAGGCACAGATTACGGCTACTGAGCAGGAATTCATCGACATGATTACTGCCGAGTGTGACAATAAGGGTATCAAATAGGAAAAATGTGAAACTGCCGGTTTGTTTAGGGGCTATAGTTTGTTATAATATTCCGGTTGTCAGGGAAAGGATTTCATGGAAGAAGGGCTTTACGATATCAACAATGTGCAGGTTCAGCTGATGATGGTGATTCAGCTGCAGGCACTGCAGCAGCAGGGAGTCAAAGCTCTGACTTATCAGAATCTGGAAGACTATCTATCCCAGGAACTCTGGAAAAAGAAAAGTCCGCATTCACTGCATATGGCTGCTGATGATGTCATGTCTATTGAGCCATCTGCGATGGTTCGCTTTCTGTCAAAGAAAGCAATACAGGACAGCAGAAAAGAAAACCTGTCGGAGTTTTCGGATGTGATTGGAGGAAGAAATACTCATGAGTGAAAAAAAGGTGAAAAAGAATAGTTTGGCATGGCTGCTGACAATTGTGGCAGTCATTGCTGTACTGATCGGGAGCACATTCAACCTGATCAAGTCCCATCTGAATCTGGGTCTGGACCTGCAGGGCGGATTTGAAATTCTGTACCAGATAACTCCGCTGAATGAAGGTGACACTGTAGATATGTCTGCAGTTGTCAATTCTATTGAAAAGCGTGTTAACGTGCTTGGCGTCAGCGAGCCTTCCATAACAGTGGAAGGAACTGATCGCATTCGCGTTCAGCTGGCAGGCGTTGCTGATCCGGAAACGGCGAGAAAAATGCTCGGAACCACAGCGAATCTGACATTCCGTGATGCGGATGACAATGCTTTGTCCGATTCTTCAATCGTTACGGAAGGCGGAGCATCTCTTGCCTATCAGGATGGCAAGCCAATTGTATCCCTGAAGATTGCTGATTCCGCAAAATGGGCTGAAATTACTAAAACACAGTCTCAGAAGGCTTCCGGATCCAACTTGATTGTAATCTGGCTGGATTATCAGGAAGGCGATTCTTATAAAG
>SABF01000058.1 GCA_009929095.1 Erysipelotrichia bacterium | reverse complement strand
GGGATATATGGATGCGTTTTTGAAGAAGATCGGCAGCCTGTCCACTGAACAGATTTCAAAAGCATATGATAAGATTTCTAAATACACCGTTACTGATATGGGATCCGGTGTGATTGCAGCGCTTGCAGAAAAACTGAAAGACTATGTTCAGCAGGATCTGATGACTATTGACGGCACATTTTCGGATATGGAAGATGTGAATGAGGGAAACCTTGCAGAAACAAACAGACTTGTTGTATATACGATGAATGAGGACAGTGTTGCCTCAGCAATACTTGAATTGTTCTATGATAAGAAAGATTGAGAATCAGTGATATGGGGGCAGACAGTGACAGAGGCAGATGAAAAGATAAAACCGGCAGTCAGTTCCAGTGTACCGACTGCAATTGAGCGCAGAAGCGTTCGGGAAGTAAGCAGTGTGAGCTTTAATGCAGCAAGAGATATGGGCAGCGATGCAGAAGAAATTGATCTGGTTGAAATGTTCTATCTTCTTTGGGGGAATATTGGGAAGATCATTCTGCTGACCATTCTTGGTGCCGCAATGGCATTCGGCATTACGTACTTTCTGATTACTCCGAAATATGATGCAACGGCAAGAATGTATATTCTGTCTTCATCCAGCAGCTCGGTGGTAAATCTGAGTGATCTGCAGATTTCAAACAATCTGCGTGCTGATTACCAGGAACTGCTGCTCAGCAGGCCGCTTGTGGAAGATGTCATCAGCAATCTTCAGCTGAATTACAAGTATAAAGATCTGGAGAGTATGGTCAGTATCTCCAATCCGTCTGATACCAGAATCTTGAATGTCAAGGTGACGAGCAAGTCTCCTCAGGAAGCTGCTGACATTGCAAATGAACTGGTCAATCAGGCAAAGATCTATCTGCCTGAGATCATGAAGTCGGATGAGCCAAGCGTATTTGAAAGCGCTGTGGTGCCAACCCAGAAGGCCAGCCCCAGTTATACCAGAAACACACTGATCGGAGCACTGCTTGGTATGATTCTCTGCTGCGGCGTGCTGATTGTACGCCATCTGATGAATGATACGCTGGTGACACCGGATGATGTTTATAAATATATCGGAGTTCAGCCGCTGTCTACGATACCAGAGGGCAAACTCGGTTCATTCAATCAGAAACGCCGTTCTTCAGAAAATGTCAAAAATGAGAAGAAGGCAAAAAAGAAGGGGAAGAAAGCCGCATGAAAGATATGTCTATAGAAAACATGCCGGAACTGCCCTTCGATGTTACAGAATCCTTAAATCAGCTCCGTGTATCTCTTGGCTTTTCCGGAGAGAATATCAAGACAATAGAAATTACCAGTTCCACACCGAACGAGGGCAAGTCATTTGTGGCCATGAATCTGTGGAAAATGATGGCGGATGTGGGCAATCGTGTACTGCTGATTGACTGCGATCTGAGAAATTCGGAAATGCGTTCAAAATGGGGATTGCAGACCAATGAAGAGCTTGTTGGAATTGTGCATTTTCTAGCTGCCAAAGCTGATGTTTATGATATTGTTTATAAGACAAATATAGCAAACGGGTATATTATACCGGTCGCTGCATGTGTCCCCAATCCGACCATTCTGCTTGAGGGAAAACGGTTTGGTGAACTTCTGGAAGTATGCAAATCACAGTTTGACTACATTCTGCTGGATACGCCGGCGCTTGGAAGCGTGGTAGATGCTCTGAAGATTGCAACCTATTGTGATGGAAGCCTTCTTGTGATTCGAAGCGGTGAAACACCAAGGAAAATGGTTGAGAACAGCGTCTCGCTTTTGAACAGAACTGAAACACCGCTGCTGGGAGTGGTTCTGAACAGAGCTGATACAAGCAAGCGGGGCAATAACTATTATTACAACCATTATTACCGATATGGCTATCACGGCGAATACTACGGTAATAACGGAAACAAAAAACCTAAATAAAGTAAGGGGGAGAAAAGATCATGAAAAGATTAGCAGCAGTAGCAGCATCACTGTCACTCATGCTTGCAATGCCAACTCACGTGCTGGCTGTAGGCGGAAATGGCAGCCCGACAGGCAATGGCGGCGGTACTCCGGCAACAGCAAATCCGGTAACTCCGGCATGGACAACTGAAGCTGGCGATGTTGCCAACTATGGAGCTTTTTCTACTCAGGCTTCCAATGGAACGTGGGTCAATGTTGAATCAACCGGTGCTTCTTATTGGACAGATACTCCGACGATTGAAATTTCTTCAGTGAATAAGTGCTATGCGGATGGTGCGGTTGACAAGATTGCTCAGGCTAAGACAATTAAGATCTGGGAAAATGGAACTGCAGCAGCAGCTGGAACACTTGTTGCATTAGTGGATATCACACCGAATGATGCAGCAAAATCCGTTCTCTCTGGTAAAGGAACAATAACGATTACAATCCAGGTACCTGGTGTCACAGCTAATACAAAGGGCTTTGCAATCCATTACGGAGCTAACGGCAACACAAAGCTGAATGCTTACTGCGGTGAAGGCGTGATGTCCCTTGCGATGAGCGGAACTGACTGGTCACCAGTTGGATTCTATACTGGCGGCACAACAAGAGTTGGCGTAACAAATACAGCTGTTAAGTAAATAAAGGATATTTAGGATATACTGTATACCATGAATCTCATAAAGGTTCATGGTTTTTTAATGAAACTTATACGAGGACAGATAGACAGATGAATCTTTTTAGGCCTGATCTGATCACAAGAAAATATTCCTTGATGCACTGCAGTACAGAAGTGCTTTCCGGGGATTATTCTTCTGCATCTCATTCATTCAGGAAGATCCGTGAAGTAAGTCATCCGGATCATCTGCCTGCTGGTATTTTAGCTGCTGACAATGAAACCGGACTAAAGCAGCTGAATCACTGGCTGATCTGGCGAGGCATTCCTGGCTACCGAGTGGGATTGGACATGCTGGTCAGCAGGCTTCATATAAAGGATCAGTATGAGCTATTGGAATATGAGCATGCACTTTCTGTTTCAGATACATACTGGCTGAAACCTGAAGATTCCAAGCTTACATATCACAAAAGAAATTTCTTTAATTGTGATTTTGACGGAAACGGTTTTGCGACTGCATCATTCCGTAAGAATATTCACTATGAACCGAAAGATTCAGCAAGATATACTCCGAACAATACATTATGCGGCTATCAGAGAAAAGCGTGGATCAAGAAAGACGGGCAGCTGTATTTATTAAAGGGCGGAGCGAGCTGGAATCAGCAGGAATGCATCAATGAGTGGCTGGCATCGGAAATAGCTGAAAGACTTGGGATGAAGCACGTTCCTTATTCGGTAAAGGAATTTGAACATCAGCTTGTCAGCGTATGCCCATGCATGACAGATCAGCATACAGATCTGATCACAGCTGAGATGATCCTTTCAGGGATTCCTAATGTTCCGGAAAATGCTTTCAAGATTGAATACTATATCAATGCACTGAAGGAACACGGCATTGAGAACGCAGATGATCAATTCGATGAGATGCTGATGATGGACTGCATCATGATGAATACTGATCGTCATGATCAGAACTTTGGTGTACTGGCTGATGCAGAGACCGGCAGATGGAAATCTCTGGCTCCGATTTTCGACAATGGAACATCTCTTGGCTGTCTGACAGCAGAAAGAGAACTGGATGAGATTGAAAAGCACAGAGTATGCCGGCTGTTCAATGCGAAGCATTTATACGCAGATGAGCTGGGTGATGGTCTATGTGTAAATCCATATAGATTTCATTTAGAGAACCTGAATGGAATTGATGAAGAATTTCAAAACGTGCTGGTCAGATACCGGGATATCACAGGCATTTCCAATGAGAGAATTGAAAAACTTGTTAAGCTGCTGCAGAGAAGAATTGAACGTGTGAAATGCATATAGAAATGCTAAAATATAATCAACAGCAGTGCTCATTATCACAGCAGCGTTTCATTCTGGATCAAGTCAGATGTCTTCTTCCTTGAGAAATGACTGTTATTTGTTTAGCTATCATGATACTGGCTCTTTGTCTTTCAGCAATTAATATCCCCAAGGACTAATTAGTGCATCTGTGCTGCTATCGCTTTAGCCCATATGAACAAGCTTGTCAGCATACATCTGGAGTGATGATACCAGCAGGAACCTGTTTCCGGTGAAGCTGTTTGCTGTATTAGGAATCAGATTCAAGCAAAGCTTTATCATACAGAAGGCTGTCAGACAGACAATCAATGTGGCTGACTGCTGGAAAATGACTGCTCAGAAATCGTTCTATTATGCAGTATCTCGCAATACTGCGATTGACATGGTTAGTATGTCCTTGAGCTTATCTTCAGTGTTTATTTATTATCTTTTATCGCTGCACTTTAAGTTTTTAGCTACTGTTCTTATTTAAAAATCCATCTAGTCAGGCATCAATTAATGTAAACTATTTCTGGGGGGGGGGATTACATGAAACAATGGTATTTAACGTACATGATTTTATGCATATTTACATCTTTCAGTTGCTGTTCAGCAGGGAGATCGAAACTGGGGGATCAAGAAAATGGAGCGTGAAGAATATAAGCGTCTGATTACTCATTTTCATAGTTCCTGTAAAGTGTTTCTGAAGGAAATAGAACGAGTTTTGGAGATAGAAAAACAGTATCCGGCAGTAAAGGACCTTAAATTCGATGATCAAATATTCAGAATTGGACTGTCAGATAATACAGGAAGAGGAATGCTGGAACTATATCAGTTTCTGAATGCTGATATCAATTATGTAAAGGACATATTTAGTCAGATTGAGAAACTGTGCGGTCATAATGCTAAAGTGATTATCTGGTCTTTATTCGTGGAAGACAGAATACAGGAAGATGTGGCTGCAGAATACGGTCTGACCAGAAGGCAGGTACAGTATTCTGTTGAACACTGGATGCTGGAGGTGTTTGAAAGTGAACAGCATGCAGAATGATTCCATAAGAGTGTTTAAGAGAGAATGCCGCAATTATTTCTATTATCTTTCAGATATTCAGATACTGACTCAGAGAATTGAAGGTGTGGATACCTGCATGTGCGGTGTTCATTCCATAGATTCAATCGTTCTGGGAGAAAACTGCAGGAATCATAATCCGTTCATTTCTTATATGGTTGCGAAAACAAAACTGGAAGAGGAACTTAAGGAAAAGGAAGAAAAGATACTTAGAATTATCAATGCATTCCAAGGTATGCCCGATACGTCATATAGATGCGTTATCTGGATGCTTTATGTACAGGACGTTCCTAAATGGAAGGTGGCTGAATGCTTTGATCTGAATCCGGATTATCTGTCTCAACTGATCAGCGATGAATTTGAAAGAACTGACTGGACCTATATGAAATGATAGATAAACGTATTCTAGCAGAAAGCACAGTTGGGTTGCCAGAAGAAAAACATTACGGCAATCAATAGAAGCTGAAACGATAACATGATCTTGAAAACAAGATGTCTATGAAAATTCAAGTTGAGTAATGTATAAACAAACATGATTAGTTTAACTGATAAGGCACTTGGATTAAAGACTGGTAATATTCTCTTCTTGTTGGTAAATATCGAAAGGATAAATCCCGGTCAAACAATGGTGTTGGAAAATATGTATCAGAAATGGAAATCTAGCAGAGACAACTGAGAAATTCACGCAGTTTTACGGATTATCTATAGCATGTCTGCTGATATATTCCTGATTTGCCTTTTAGAAGGTAAAGTGGAACGCAAATACAGTCCAGTCATTGATACTGCAATGATTCCTGGGCCGATCTATTATGCCCCAATCAAATGCGTGAAAAATTATATCGAAGACATAAGACAACCCAAGCCTGTGCTGCCGTTCATTCGGTACAGTCTGATTTCTGCGGGAGTTTGCAAGATGGTGGAGAAAAGGCATGAGCAAGTTTAAATGTGATTTGACACTGTGCTTGATAAGGTTACAGAATCTGCAGCGATAACATCACTATTCGTTTTATGCTGATGTTCCTATTATGCGGATAAGGTGGCATCACCCTACTATGCCAGAACATGCTATTTAATTACGCTGCTGTAGTTTATTTTATATATCATCTCGGGGAAGGATCCTGGATGTTCATAAAGTGCTTCTTGGAAATCATATATATGGGCAAAACTTTGGCTGCTGCGGTATGTGATGCCATTATGTATTGGTGATCTGGCTGCTCTCTAAGCACCTGCCGAATATCCTGCCGGGTCTTGCTGCGTTTGCGGGCGGATTTTGCTTTTGGCGGTTTGGGCAATCTTCGCACATAAATAGTACTTCAAAACCTTCCCCCTCGTGCAACGGCCATTATCTACGATGAACGGCACGGAATGCA
This sequence comes from Erysipelotrichia bacterium, assembly GCA_009929095.1. Classification (GTDB taxonomy): domain Bacteria; phylum Bacillota_I; class Bacilli_A; order Erysipelotrichales; family Erysipelotrichaceae; genus Bulleidia. Next base: position 1,797 of record SABF01000058.1, on the reverse strand, counting down.
AAAGCTGATTAATGAGTATGGGCTAGATAAGAAATATGATGTTCAGATTATAGCCAGTGTGGATGAATGCCTTGCTGATCTTGATGTGCTGGCTGGGATGGAGACTGTGTTCTTGAGCGGCATTCACAGTCATGAAAGAAACATTATTTTGAAGTATTGCATTGCCAACGAAATTGGTGTCTTTGCAGTACCAAGGATAGGTGACACGCTCATGTCGGCGGCCGTTTCTATGCACATGTTCCATCTGCCGATGCTGCGCGTGGGCCGATATATGGCATCCCCGGAATACTTATTCATGAAGCGGAAATTGGATATTGTTCTATCGCTGATGGCAATCGTGCTGACAAGCCCGATTATGCTGGTTACAGCAGTTGCGATTAAGTTGACAGATGGAGGACCGGTATTTTATAAGAAGGTGCGGCTTACAAAGGACGGTGCACGGTTCGACATGATCAAATTTCGCAGCATGAAAGTTGATGCCGAAAAGACGGCGTGGCGCGTCTTTCCACAAGGGATAATGACGACCGCATTACGCCAGTTGGTAAAACTATTCGCAAATGCAGAATTGACGAGTTGCCGCAGCTTTTGCTCATTTTCACCAGAACGCTTAGCCTGTGCAGCCCGAGACCAGAAAGGCCAGAAATTGCCGCGGAATATTGCAAGGAAATGCCCGAATTTGCCCTGCGATTGCAGGCAAAAGCCGGCTTGACGGGATACGCGCAAGTGTACGGATAATACAACACCACCCCATTCAATAAGCTCCAAATGGACCTGATGTACATCGCCCATCCCAGCATCATAGAGGACTTGAAGATTATGTTGGCTACGGTGAAAATTCTCTTCTTGCCTGAAAGCACCGAAGGCGTAGCCGAGGGCCAGACGACAGCGATGGAGAATAATTATACAGAAAATGATGTATAAAACACATGTTTAGGCGCATAAGTTTGTGATTTATTCACAGTTTATGCAAAGCAATTTGAAGCTTGCTTTCGATGGTTTCAGGCAAGAAGAGCTGAGGGTAATGGAGTGAAACACCTCTGCCGAAGCATGAGATGAAGCTGCCCTCGATGGTTTCAGGCAGAAATACACCCTTCAAGGTGACGGTAAAAATTACACCTATTTCGGTCGAAATTACACCTTTTTCCGCCGGTGTTTTCATAAGCAAAGAGAGGGTTCAAGGGAGAATGACCTCATTGAGATCGCTACTTGTTGCCGGAGAGTACAGAGGGGAAAATGCCCACGGTGGGGCCGTGTGGCTGCCCACAGTGGAGCCGGAATAGAAGAGATGAGGATAGAGGGTTGAAGCCAGTGTGTGGTGCTGCTGTCGGTGTGACTGCTCACGGTGGTTTGAGTAGCGAGTAGACCTGGTTCTGTGGCGATGCCCACAGTGGTTTGAGTAGTGAAGAGAGCCGGGTATGTAGCGGGTGGAGCCGTGTGGCCGCCCACGATGGAATACATATAGAAGAGACGGGATAAGGACTGTGTGCCCATGGTGGAGCCGGGCAAGAATAGACCGGATATGTAGCGGATGCTCACGGTGGAGCCGGTGTGGCCGCCCACAGTGGAATGCATATAGAAGAGATGGGATAGGAGCTGGTTCGATATGAGCGGCTATAAGAAAAGTGGAGAGGCTGGAAAGTAGCTCCGAGGGGCAGTAGGCACCTTAGAGCATTTCATCATGTTTTGGGCCTTTTGAGGTCGGGAATCGTTATCACTAAATATTGATCATTTGAGGATGTGTACTAATGGCGAAACAGAAAAAAGCAGTTGTTGTTGGTGGGAGCAATGGGATTGGTC
>SABF01000390.1 GCA_009929095.1 Erysipelotrichia bacterium | reverse complement strand
GGCATGACACCATCATCTGCAGCAACTACAATGACTGCAATATCCGTGACTTTTGCGCCTCGAGCACGCATTGCTGTAAATGCTTCATGACCTGGCGTATCTAGGAATGTTAGTTTTCTTTTTCCAACACTAACCTGATAGGCACCGATTGCCTGAGTAATGCCGCCAGCCTCACCAGCTGCAACCTTTGTTTTACGTATTGCATCTAGCAGTGTGGTCTTGCCATGATCTACATGTCCCATGACCGTAATGATCGGAGGACGTTCTTTCAGAAGCTTTGGATCATCCGGCTCTTCATCAGTCAGACTGTCTTCATCATGTTCTTTAACTTTTGTTGGTTCAATATCATATTCCAGGCAGACTGTTTCAACCATGGAATCATTCAGCGGACTGTTGATGGTAACCATCTTTCCATCCATGAATAATACTTTTATTACATCGCCTGAATTTCTTCCGCACTTCTTTGCAAGTTCTCCGACGGTAATTCCTTCGGTATAGGTTATAGCAGTAATATCAGGTGCTTTTTTTGACTGTATTGGCTGGTAGCCGCGTCCGCTGCTGGTATTCCTGTTATTGTTTCTGCGTTTCTGAGGGCGTCTGTTTCCACCCGGTTTTTTCTTGCTTGGTACTGGCATCTTTGGTTCCTCCTCTTTCTTTTGGCTGAGGAATAATAATTACTTCCTCCTGCTGCTCAATCTTTGCAGGCATCATCTTCCTTTCATACTCGGCTTGCCGTTAATGAACAGCAGCCTCAATTTCTTCCCAGAATTCTTCTGGAATCTTGATCTCAAGTGCTTTTGATAGTGCTCCGCTCTTTTTCGCCTTGGCAACAGCCAGAGCATCTTTCTTCAGATATGCACCGCGGCCATTTGCACGGCCTGTAATATCAACAGCCAGTATTCCTTCCGGTGTGCGTACGATACGGAGAAGTTCCTTTTTGGGAAGCTGTTCACCGGTCGCAACACAGCGTCGAAGAGGTATTTTCTTAGCCATAGATGTTACTTATCCTCTTGATCATCCTTGTAGTAATCTTCATATTCATCGTAATCGATATCAAATGCTGCTTCTTCTTCCTTCAGCTTCTGCTTCTCGATTTCTTCAAGCTCTTCTTCGGTGTAAACCGGCTTGATATCGGAGCTGACAACTTTGCCGAGCTGAGCCATCAGACTCTTGTTAGGAATTTTGATATCATCTTCCTCACCCTTGCGTTTCTTTTTCTTAATCTTCTCGACCGGTTTTGGCTTTGTTGTTGTGTTGGCAAGTTTTTCAAATACAGAATGATAATCATTCTTGCTGGCCATTTCTTCAAGATTTGCCTTAACTTTCTTTGACTTCTGCTCCGCTTCAGCTATCTTTTTAGCTGCTGCCTTTTCTGCAGCTTCCTTCACTGCCCGGGCACGCCTAGGGGTGCCCCGCACAGAGAAATACTGCGAGCATTAAGGCACAGTCAAGGTAGTTTGTGCCGCAGGATGCACAGCGGCGGCAGCCTTGGTGTGGGAAGGCACAAGCTCACGGGGCCACTGTGCACAGGATGATGC
>SABF01000389.1 GCA_009929095.1 Erysipelotrichia bacterium | reverse complement strand
GACATGGTCCAAGGCGCGGTCACTTCGATCATAGCAGTCATAATGATCAGGCTGAACGCAGCGATTCAGAGGAAAAGAGAGTATTCAAGAAGAAGGAGGCCTGAGGCCTTCTTTTTCTCCTGAATGAAAAGGAGCAGTTAAATGAGAATGCGCAGAAAAAAATGGGCACAACCTTTTCTTTATGCTCATCCAGAATATGCACTGACAGATCCAAAAAACAATGCCGGTTTATGGAAGCAGCTTCTGGGCTGTAAACGCCTTCATGTGGAAATTGGCACCGGGAAAGGTGATTATCTCAATACAATGTCAGCCATGTATCCTGAAGAAGGATGGGTAGGCATTGAGAAGGAGCATAATGCTGCTGCTGTAGGCTGCCGTAAGGCACTTGAAGATACGGTTCACGATACTGGCAACCGCAGGATGATCATTGGCTATGCAGAAGACATGCTGGAGTGGTTTGCTCCGCATGAAATTGATGTGATCCATCTGAATTTTAGTGATCCATGGCCAAAGAAGTATGCACACAAACGCAGACTTTCCAGTGAGAAGTTTCTTGAAATGTATCGAATTCTGCTGAATGAGAATGGATCTCTGCGAATGAAAACAGACAATAAGTCTCTGTTCGAGGATTCTGTACTGTATTTTTTGGAAGATGGCTGGCAGCTGACAGAATTCTCTGTTGACTATAGAAGAACACCGCATCCGGAAGATGCCATTACTGAATATGAAAACAGGTTCATGTCTCTCAATCAGCCGATCTACCAGCTGGCCGCAGTTTGCAGGACTGTAAAGAAAGAAATGTGATGCCTGAATTATGCTAAACTAATATCTATGAAGAAGGTCATGATACTTTTATCTATACTGGCGCTGCTGAGCGGATGCACCCGATATCCCGGTGACTTAAGTGTGACTGTTAATGAGAGGCTTGCTGAAGTTCAGGCTGGGAAAGCAGATAAACCATATTACAACAGTACTTATTACTACTACTACACAGAACCATCGATCGGAAGAATTTCATCTGATCAGACGAGCAACACATTTTCATTGAATGGCACAAGATTTGTCATGAATCTGAATATTCCAAGTATCATTAATAGTTCTTACTATTTAGATGCTGTTGAATCAGAAGATGCTGTTTCCAGTTCTATGTCTGCTGAAGTAGAAACCTCTGGCACCTATACTGACTATGATGGAAATGACCACGATTTTTCTGTGAAGATATATAATAAAAAAGGAATTTATTATACGATTGTATCAACACCATATATGGAATTCTATTCGGTAAGCACCAAGAATGAGTCTGCAGAACTTGCAGGTGAGATGCTGAGAATAGCAAGATCAATCAGACTGATGAGCGAACGTGTTCTGGAAGAGTTTTCCAGCAGGCAGGTAATCTCATATGCGCGTAAAAAAGTTGAACTGTTTCAGAATATCGCACCGGAAAACGGTGTTGTAGATGAACTGTTCAGCAGTGAGAACAATCAGATCGGAGATCATATCGATACCGGAACCGGCGCTGGAAATTATGCAACAGATAACTATCCGGACAG
>SABF01000057.1 GCA_009929095.1 Erysipelotrichia bacterium | reverse complement strand
GTCATGGCATTGAGCATTCTTACATTATCAGCCAAAGAGCCCGTTATCATCAGTGGCGCTGAGGCAGTCAGAAAGAGCTATCCGGGATTTTTTGAAGATTTGAATACACTTGGAGTGGAGGCGGAAAATATATGATCAGCAGAAGCGCAAAGATTACAGTTGTCGGACTAGGTGTTCTGGGCGGCAGCTATATCAAAGGATTCTATCAGGCAGGCTATACAGTCTATGGCGTAGATGTGGATCCGCAGGCAGTTGCCTATGCTGAGAAAATGCACTGGATCAAAGAGGGAAGCACTGATGCTTCGCTTGTGCAGGACAGTGACATTGTGATCTCCGCTCTGTATCCGCATGTTTTTGAATCATGGATTAAGGAGAATCAGCATTACTTCAAACCAGGTACGCTGCTGACGGATGTCACCGGCATTAAGCGGGAAATTATCAGTCGTATTAATGCGGATCTGAGAAATGACGTGGAATTCATTGCCTGCCATCCAATGGCAGGAAGAGAGTATCGCGGGATTCAGTACGCTGACTGCAATCTGTTCACAAAGGCAAATTTCATTATTGTACCTACTGATCAGAATACTGAAGCAGCGAAAACCACTGCCAGGGATATTGCAGAAATATTAAAGTTCAACCGTATTTCTGAACTGACACCTGATCAGCACGATTCCATGATCGGCTTTCTTTCCCAGCTGACGCATATCATTGCCGTTTCTCTGATGAATGTATCTGACAACACGCATCTGGTAGATTATACGGGCGACTCCTTTCGTGATCTGACACGGATTGCCCGGATCAATGAAGATCTCTGGCCGGAACTGTTTGAACTGAATAAAGATAATCTGGTTCGGGAAATTGATGCATTCATCAATGAAATGCAGAACTTCTGCGATCTGATTCAGAATGATGATGTAGAAGAAATGAAGCGTCTTCTGCGTCAGTCTACAGAACGCAGAGCATGCTTTGACAGGAAGTAAGACAGCATTGCTGCTGTGATAATAATATTTGGCCGTCTGGCATGATGCATGCATCAGCGAATTCAGCAGAACAGTGAAATGCAGAAGGATTCATGACCGAACCTGCTGACAGAATATCAAAATCAATCATGCCGGTTTCGGGAAGATTCACTTTCTCAGAAGAACGCATGAATGATTTTCAATGGATTGAAAAGAATCTGTACAGATATTGCGGAGTGAAATCTGTGATTGCCGACATTGACATTCATGGCGATCAGCGATGAAGGAAATGAATGCTGCACGGCGGAAGAGGCAGGACAGCTGCTCAGTGATGCATATCATGCAATGACAAAAGAAAAGATGCATATCAGGCATAATGGAGGAATATATGAAACTGCTGATATTGAATGGACCGAATATCAATATGGTTGGTATTCGGGAAAAGAACATCTATGGAACTGAATCATTTGAAGATATTATTCGGATAGTGGAAAAATACGCAAGTGAGAAGGGCATAGAAGTGAAATGTCTGCAGAGCAATCATGAGGGCGATCTGGTGGACTGGATTCAGTCTGCTTGGTTTGAGAAGTATGACGGCATTGTCATGAATCCGGGCGCCTATACACATACCTCCATTGCCATTGCTGATGCAGTTAAGGCGATTATGCCGATTCCGGTGATTGAGGTGCATATCAGCGATATCATCGCCCGGGAAGAGTTCCGACATGTGTCCTACGCAGCGCCATACTGCCTGGAACAGATTAAGGGCCACGGTATCAATGGATACCTCGAGGCGATTGATGAACTGATCAAACATAATCAAAAATCCTGAGTTTCGATTTGTTGTGGTATAATCTTTCAGCGATGAAGAAAAAAGAGATAAAAATCCTATTGATTGCTGTGGCTGTGGCAATTGCAGCAATTCTAGGTATAAAACTGTATCAGAACGCACAGGCATCCAAAGAACCGAAAGTCCTGATAGACATTACGCATGATGGAGAAGTAGTTCAGACGTTTGATCCGAATAAAGATGCGATCTATCATATCCAGGGCAATTACGGCACATTGGATGTGGAAGTGAAAGACGGCAAATGGCATGTGACAAATGAAGAATGCCCGAATCATATCTGTGCATCTATGGGCTGGTCAAGTGCAGATGATTCATTTCCGATTGTCTGTGTTCCGAATGGCGTAGTGATCATGAAGGAGAACTCTGGTTCATGAAAACGGCTGAAACAAGACACCTGGCCTATCTAGCACTGCTTTCTGCCATGGCGATTACCCTGAATATGCTTGAAACAGCATATATCGGTCCTGTATTTCTGTATCTGAGACTTGGTCTTGCCAATATCATTGCGCTTGTTGCAATCAAATTGCTCGGAGTCAGGGATATGATTATTGTCAATGTCATGCGGGTATGCATTGGCGGCCTGTTAAGCGGAACATTTCTTGGCATGCCATTCTGGATTGGAGCAGGCGGTGTTGTATTATCCAGCGGTGTGCTGATTCTGATGGATCGTCTTGATGCTTCACTGATTTTTACATCAATCATGAGCTCGGTTGCTCATTCTATTGGCCAGCTGGCGATTGTGCTTTCTATCTATCATCTTCTGACTACAATTCAGGCAAGCATTCCGCTTCTGGCATATATGCTTCTGGGATCTATTCCGCTGGGCTTTCTGACTGGCTATATTGCCAGCCTTGTACTGAAGAGAATCAAACCGCTGCGCAAAACTGTCAGCACTGATTCAACAAGCCAGCCTGCGCAGAACTGAATCGCATAGACGTTATATGATATTTTCATATTTGTGAAGTGAACTCCCAAAGTTGGATACTGATATGATCCCTCCAAAGCAGACAGGTGAAATACAAAAAATCTGCTCGGAGGTTTTTTCTATTATGGGCAGGCATGCAGGAGACAGAAGATCAAGAGCTAGAGGAAACGAAAGAGCAGCGTACTGATTTCACAGGTTACAAAAGAAGATTGCATAAAAAGCATTCAATCTCCTATCCGGTTCATCTTGCGGATCATCATGAAGAAGATATTATGCGGAAGTATTCGAATCACTGCTATTCGCCGAGACGGAAAGAGGAATTCAGTAAAATACAGCAAGCTGATCAGCCATATAAGGATTGCTCGTTGATGCGAATCTCTTCCATTTTGATCAGGACTGACAGTGTCAGATGTCTGAATATCATGATGCATACACCTTCTGCTGCAATGCAGTGGGATCAGAGTCCAAATGAAAAGGTTTAACTCCCTGTGAATCCGGGAATCAAACCTGATGAATCAGCGTTCTGATGATTTAAATCAAATCATGGATCTCACCGCTTTTTGACTGAGATCCTTTAGGATGTGCATGAAGGCTACTGCTGCTTCTTTTTATCATCAGCCCGTTTCCATTTCTTCCAAGCTTCCAGCTGATCCTTGCGTTCCTTTACCCGTTTTTCCACACCCTGTTCCGTAGGATTGTAATAATGCCTATCCTTCAGTGAATCGGGAAGACACTGCATGGACGATACTTTTTCTTTCGTGTCGTGTGCATATACATATCCATTCCCATAGCCAAGATCTTCCATCAGCTGGGTCGGTGCATTGCGGATCTGAAGCGGAACCGGTTCGTCCAGCATGGTTCGGGCATCTTCGGCGGCGGTATTGTATGCGGCTTCCAATGCATTGGATTTTGGCGCCAGAGAGCAGAATACGACGGCATGTGTCAGATGCACATTGCATTCAGGCCTGCCAAGAAACTGGCATGCCTGATAGGCTGCGACGGCAACTTCCAAACATCTTGAATCAGCCATGCCGACATCTTCTGAGGCAAACCGTACGACTCTTCTTGCTATATACAGCGGGTCTTCACCGGCTTCCAGCATTCTTGCCAGCCAGTAAACAGCTGCATCTGCATCGCTGTTGCGCATGGACTTATGAAGGGCGGATATCAGATTATAGTGCTCCTCCCCGTTTTTATCATAGAGAAGCGCTTTTCCGTTGATGCACTGTTCAATGGTCGCTTTGGAGATAACGGAGTTAATTCCATCTCCTTCTCCATTCAGGACAGCCATCTCCAGTGTATTCAGTGCTGTTCTTGCATCTCCGTTTGCATAGACAGCAATCAGCTTTAAAAGATCGTCACTTATCGTCACATTCCAGGTTCCAAAACCTTTTGGGCTTGCCAGTGCTCTTTTTAAAAGTTCAACTACATCATCCTCCGTGAGGGCCTTCAGGACAAATACCTTGCATCTGGAAAGCAGGGCAGAGTTGATTTCAAAGGATGGAATTTCAGTGGTTGCTCCAATCAAGGTGATTGAACCGCGTTCGACAAAAGGCAGAAAGGCATCCTGCTGTGCCTTATTGAATCGATGAATCTCATCAACAAAGAGAATCGTTTTAGAACCCATAGCCCGGTTCTTTTCAGCTTCGTTCATGACATCTCGGATCTCTTTAATGCCGGAAGTAACTGCTGAAAAGTTTATAAACCGTGCTTTAGTATACCGTGCGATAATTCGAGCAAGTGTTGTTTTTCCAACGCCGGGAGGTCCCCACAGAACCATTGACTGCACTTCATCGCGATCGATCATCCGCCGCAGAATTCGGCCCTGACCAAGCAGCTGGAGCTGTCCGGCATAGTCTTCCAGTGTCTCCGGGCGCATGCGATCCGCGAGCGGGGCAGTCTTATTTCGATTGTCGAAAAGTGTTTCCTGTTCCATGGTCATCAGCCCTTTCTGTCAAGAATTATATCGCACAATGACGGGAAACAGGTATTATCGGATATTTGTCTGATCTGAAACTGACTTTATGAAGTATTATTTGAACAGAAGCAATTTGCAGCAGGAAGCTGCAGTCATTCAGGAAGGATGAAAAAATGGAAAAGGCAAAAGTGTATTTCACAAAAAATCTGACACCGGAAACAGTCATTGAAATGTATCGGGTTCTGGAAAAGGAACTGCCTGGAAAAGTCGCTGTCAAGGTTCATTCAGGTGAAGAAGGCAATCAGAACTACCTGCATCCGGAATTCATGAAGCCAATGGTGGAAGCGGTAAAAGGAACAATTGTGGAATGCAATACAGCTTATGAGGGTGAGCGAAACACAACTGAAAAACATCAGAAACTGCTGAAGCAGCATGGCTGGACTGAATATTTTGATGTTGATCTTCTGGATGCGGTGTCAGAGGATCTGGTGCTGCCAGTCAGAAATGGCTTTCATCTGAATGAGGATTATGTCGGCGGAGATATCATAAAATATGATTCCCTGCTTGTACTGTCTCATTTCAAGGGTCATCCGATGGGCGGATATGGAGGCGCATTGAAGCAGCTTTCCATTGGCTGTGCATCGACAGCAGGAAAGGCCTGGATTCATTCTGCCGGGACCAATAAAGATCAGTACACTCTCTGGGATCATCTGCCTGAGCAGGATGATTTCCTTGAATCTATGGCGGATGCGGCCAGTGCAGTTGCTGAATACTTTAAAGGCAATGCAGCGTACATATCCATCATGTGCAATATGTCTGTTGACTGTGACTGCTGTGCTAAGGCAGAAGATCCATGCATGAAAGATATTGGCATTCTATCTTCGCTGGATCCGATTGCTCTGGATCAGGCATGCGTTGATCTGGTCAAAAACAGCAGTGATCCTGGCCGCGATCATTTGATGGAACGTATTGATACAAGGCACGGGACTCATACAATTGATGCTGCTGTGAAACTTGGATTTGGCACAAAGGAATACGAACTGATTGAGATTGACTGAACAGTTCATCTGATACAGTAAAGAAAAGCAAGGATTGATTTCTGACAAAGGCAGAAGTCAATCCTTTTTTAGCTAAAGCAGCGAATATCAGATTCACGGTTATCCTGATGCAATCAAGATATTCGCGGGAGAATTAAAAAGCCTGATTCTTTATGAAGATCAGAATCGGGCCTTATGGAAATCTATTTGAAAATCAATTTGCCTTGTAAACAGTCCATTCGCCTTCATTGGATGCGATCCACTGATTGGCGCGAATGCGATACCAAGTATAGCCATCTGCTTCTTTTGTCTCAAATACATGATAGGTTGACTTGGATGCGGCACCGAGAATTCCGCCGGTGAGATTTGGTGTTTTGCGGATATTCAGATTGGAGATCATTACAGTTACCGTACCAATTGCATCTGCATCATTTGCGCCGATTGCAGTTTTGGCGTCATCAGATATATTCACTTTGACTAAGCCCTTATCGAAGCACATCTGGGTAGAACCTCCGCCATCAAGACGTACAGCGTCTTCGACTGCAGAATTCTCACGCTCTGCAACGTGTTTCAGCAGTGCAATTTCCTCATCGCCGCGGCAGGTGCCTTCAGTTGTCAGAAGAACATATCTGCCATCTGTCAGCTGTGCAAACAGAGTGACGGATCGGCTGTAGTTCCAATAAACTGAGGTCGCCATGGCTGAGACAGGAGACAGATTGATTTCTTCTCCGTTGGCAAACAGAGAGTAGGAACCGGAAAGTGCGTTCTGATAGCTGGTTTCACGGGTAATGTCTCCAAACCAGTTTTCAATCTGCCCCCATTGATTGAAGAGGGAACGATCCCAGCCGTTGTAGGACAGCACCATATCGGCTCCGGTCCAGTAGGCTGTTACATATCCACCGTTATGATCCGGGATCAGATCGTAGGATTCACCGCTGGAATTGGTCCAGGTCTGCCAGGTGCTGTCACACCTGACTGCACCGGTAGGATAGCCATAACCAGGGTACTCATCGGAGTTGGTGAAGAATCCTCCGTTGATACTGCCGATGAACCAGTAGTTTCCGTTGGTCAGCTCAGTATCCACAAAGTTATTCAATGTCTTTGGCGTATCACCGGAATAGTCCAGCTGAACAAAGGTTGAATCAGTCGGTGTAACAATCATGTAATGATAGATCAGATCATCGTAGGCATCTATGTTTACACTGGCAGAAGGGCAGGTTCCCCGTTTGGCATATACACTGATCATCGTTGATACCGCACGACTCCACACGGAATCGCCAAGGGTATTGATGACGGAAAGACCTGCTGGAACTGTAGCAACTGTTTCCTGACCGGCATCAGTTGTTTTTACTGCCACAGCAGTCTGATCGAGTGCAGTTCCCTGTTCATCCAGATAATTGTTTTCAAATGCAGTGCTGTCGTAGTTGACATCACCGATGAATTCCCCCTCAGCATCAATAACCGGAGTACTTGTCGGGGCTGGTGTGCTCTCTTCCGCCAGTACTGCAGTGCCTGCAGAGCTGAAGGACAGTGCGACAATGATTGAGGTGTTCAGCAGTTTTCTGATTTTCATAATAAAGTCCTTTTAGCTGTTGTTCTTAAATACGAATTATTCATAATCCTTATAATGATATCACAAAACTTGACAAAGTCAAGTAAATATGTACAATTTGTTATGCGGAAAGGTATCAACTGAACAATGGAAAAAACACTCGCATTTGATGTGATGATTCTCAGAAAAGACTTTGTGCTTTACTGCAATGAGAGACTCAGTGAAATAGGTCTGTCACAGAGCATGCTCTATTTTGTGCTGTATGTCGGAAAGAATCCGGGCACATCACCAAAGCATCTGGCCGGAGGACTGCAGATGGACTTTGGCTATGTCACGCGCAATCTGATTCAGCTGGAAGCAGATGGCTTTCTGATTCAGAAGGTGAATCCGAAGGACCGAAGATCGCATACCTTGAATCTGACAGAGAAGGGACAGCAGGCATTCAATCTGAGCCATCAGCTCTTTGATCAATGGGACAGGCATGCCTTATCTGTTCTTACAGCAGAAGAGAAAAAACAATTGAAACGGCTGATGGAAAAACTGACTGCAGAGGAAGCACTGAAGACGAATGCACATTCAAGGAAAAAGACGTCAAATCCTGGCAGGCTGATTGGCAGTAAATAAAAAATCATTTATGCAGGTCGTGCTGAAATGATTCGATGCGGTATGACAGGCGGTGCTTTTATTAAGCGATACGATCCATCAATACCATTCCATTACATCTTCATCAGTGCTGAATAGAACATAATGAAAAACTGATAGAACGTTGATAGTGACTTAAGAAAGAAGAACTGGAAATGAATTTTCAAACTGTATGCCTGATTTATTTATTCATCATTCTTGTTTATGAGGTGCTGAAGATCATGGCTGTTAAAAAATATCGGAAGAACCCGCTGCCGAAAGAAGTTTCGGATATTTATGATGATGAACGCTATCGAAAGTTTCTTGCGTATAAGAATGAGACTGCAGGTCTTCATAT
>SABF01000388.1 GCA_009929095.1 Erysipelotrichia bacterium | reverse complement strand
TGGGATGGATTCTGATCTCAGCTGCACTGGATACCGGATCGCCAATCCTTGGCAAGCGCTATAAGGGAGATCTTAATCCTGCTATAACTAAGGCAGAGCTGGCCAGTGTGAAAAGTGCGACAGAGGGCGTGAGCGGCGTTGAAAGCGCTGATGTTCAGCTGGCAACTGCAACTCTGCGTGTTTATGCGGACGTGGCAGATAATGCGACTGCAGATCAGGAAAAAGAAACAGCGACGCAGATTTATAATGCTGTAACCGGAATTCTGAATGCCGATACATACTTTTCACAGACGGATGGAAAAAAGATGTACGATCTGGAAATCCATGTCTACAATCTCACCAAGGATCGCGACAGCGATGCATTTGCATATGTGGTTGAAACCAAGACTTCTTCTATGAGTGCACCGATTCAGCAGGTGCTTTCAGAACCGGTTAATGCAGAACTGGCATTGCAGCTGGAAAATGCCGCAAAGGGCATAACCGCTACCGCAGATCCGAATGCTTCTGCCGGAACAACAACTCTGTACAGCGAGCAAATGGAAGCGACACCAACGCCAACACCGGCAGGCTGAACAGTAACAGCAGGGCATGTCCTAAAGGACATGCCCTTTTAGAAGGAGCGGACAGATTATGGAAAAGAATCAGACATTTACAGGCACTGCAGAAGGATATACATACGACGGGGAAGGCGTTGTAAAAACCGGCGGACTTGTTTTCTTTGTGCCGGGACTTCTCGCGGGGGAAGAAGCAGAATTGTCGGTTACGGCAATGAAGAAGAGTTATGGCTATGCCAGAATCGTCAGAATAATCAAGCCGTCTGTACATCGGGCAGAACCTCAGTGCTCTGCATACAGACTTTGCGGCGGGTGTTCCCTGCTGCACATGGATCATGAAGAACAGATGCAGTTTAAACAGGACAAGGTGAAGGGCTGTTTTCGGCAGAATGCAGACATGGATCTGGACATTATGCCAGTCATGTATGCTTCTGTGCAGGAACATTATCGAGATAAGGTACAGGTCCCGGTACAGGTAAATAACGGTCAGGTGGAAATGGGATTCTATCAGAATCATACCAACCGAATCATTCCTTATGACAGCTGTCTGGTACAGACAGATCTTTCGAATCAGATTATTTCTTCCATGAAGCTGTGGATGCAGCAGCTTGGCTGTGCCAATGTATTCCGTCATGTACTGATTAAGCATGCTGAAAACACAGATCAGGCAATGGTGTGCATGATTGTCCGGCAGTATCCATTTCAAGGTTCAGAGAAACTGGTGAATTTGCTGAAGGATACCTATCCGCGTATTCGCAGCATTCTCGCAGTTGTAAACAGAAGGAGCGACAATGTCATTCTTGACGGAAAAGAAGAATTGCTTTACGGCAATCCGTTTATTGAAGAGACACTGCTGGGCTGTACCTTTCGCATCAGTGTGAGATCGTTCTACCAGATCAATCCATTCGCAACAGAAATTCTTTACAGCAAAGCACTGGAGAAAGCACAGCTTTCCGGCAGAGAGACGGTGATCGATCTTTACTGCGGTACTGGAACGATAGGAATTCTGG
>SABF01000387.1 GCA_009929095.1 Erysipelotrichia bacterium | reverse complement strand
GCGCTGGACTGTACGAAACAGATAACGCATGAAAAGACTGTTGCATGGGATCTTCTGGCTCAGGTGAAAAGGGAAATTCCAGACGCAGTCATCTTTGCGGACGTATCCAATTATGAAGAAGCAGAGCATGCAGTTAAGATGGGTGCTGATATCGTAGCTCCGACACTGTATGGATATACAAAGGAAACAGCCAGTATTGAAGAACCGAATCTGAGAGAATTTGCCAGAATGTGCCGGGACTTTGGCAATGATGTCTATATGATGATGGAAGGACATATTTATACTCCGGAAGATGCGATGAAAGTCATCTATCTTGGAGCGTATGCTGTAATTGTGGGCAGTGCCATTACTAGACCGCATCTGACTGCCAGACGCTTCACGGATCTTCTGAGCAGATATCAGGGAAACTGGCGTGATTCAGAAAAGGCGAAACACTGAGCAGGCGGCTCAGTCATCACAGCATCGCATTCACATGAAAGGCTGCAGCAAGTGATGCGATGCTGTTATCATGCATGCACTTAGTATTTCCTGCCTTCTTTTCTGCAGCAGATCTGATTCTGACGGTGATACAGCGGATTCTAAATGAAAATAGTATAATTAAGCCTATGAAAGAAGATTTTAGATGAAGAATGTATCGATCTGTGAAAATGTTGACCTTCATATCCATCCATCTGTGCAGTTCAAGGATGTGACGGTGCGTATTGAACTGCTGAAGACATTTGATCGAAAAGATCTCTGCGGCATGTTTATGCTTGATTATCTGCTTTCTGATACATGCATGGCATATCCAACCAAAGATGAAGCTCAGCGGATCTCAGATGAGCTCTATGGAGCTGCTT
Organism: Erysipelotrichia bacterium; assembly: GCA_009929095.1. GTDB lineage: Bacteria > Bacillota_I > Bacilli_A > Erysipelotrichales > Erysipelotrichaceae > Bulleidia. The sequence goes on along the minus strand of SABF01000387.1, from coordinate 726 downwards.
TTTCAGGCAGGACAACATCCCGCGGCTGCGGACAGATATATGAGTTCACATGTACCTGCATTGATGGAATGTATGTCAGAAAGACAGATCTATTTGAACAGCAGCTGGCATTCATGTCGGAGTTTATCTTCCATCCTCTTGCGGCCAATGGCAGATTTGATGATGCTCTGTTTGAGGAATGCCGGAAGAAACTGATTGTACTGCGCGGACTGTATACGGATCAGCCTGGTGAATATGCTCTGGAACAGGCATCAATTGCCTATGGCGGCTTCTATGGCTCAAAGGGCATGCCGGAAATTGAAGAAATCCAGGCGATCAAGAATGAAGAAGTATATCAGATTTACAGAAATATCCTGGATAGATCAGCCGTGGATATCATGATTCTTGGAAATGTGGATGAACAGCAGTGTACTCAGCTGGTAAAGAAATATTTCAGATTCCCGCCGCGCCAGGCTGAACGCAGTATTCTGTATCGGTCACATCGTGATGGCTTTGTGGAGAAACAGGATCACAGAGATTTGACCCAGTCTTCTCTGGTTATGATATATGATTCAGGCGTGAATTATATTGATGAGATTGCGCCGGCATTTATGCTTGGCAATGGAATTCTCGGTGGACTGCCGACTTCCTTTCTGTTTCAGGAAATTCGAGAAAAGAAAGGACTATGCTACAGTATCTGTTCTGAAAATGAACCATATGACGCAGTGCTTGTGATTAGTGCAGAGG
>SABF01000386.1 GCA_009929095.1 Erysipelotrichia bacterium | reverse complement strand
CATCAGTCGCATCCTGTCCCTGAATCAGCGTTATGATCTCGGAATCTTCATTGCACATCAGTTTTATCAGCTCACAGGCAGCTGAAACTTTATCCGCATCTGTCAGTTTGATTTCTTTGTTGTAAAGACCCATGTAATCACCCTGATGAATAGATCTGCCATCTACAACAGTATCCTTGATGGCATAGGTAATCTGACCGGTCTTTACGTTTTCAACGGCTTCCTGCATATTCGCCAAATTGGTTTCTGCATCACAATCCGGATTGAAACTGATGCAAGCAGTCAACCCCTGGGGTATGCTTGTGGTAGGCAATACCTTAATATCCCTGCCCTCCATAACCTGAGCCGCCTGATTAGCAGCCATGATGATATTGGAGTTATTTGGCAAAATGAAGATATGCTTTGCATTGACCTTATGAATAGCGCTGACAAAGTCTTCCGTAGATGGATTCATTGTCTGTCCGCCTGATACAACAATATCAGCGCGGTAATCCATAAACAGTTTCTTCAGTCCATCGCCTGCCGCTACAGTGATGATGGAAAATTCCTTTTCCTCTTTTGGAGAATCATCATTGTCCGTCTCGATAATAGAAGACTTTGACTCTCCCTGAGCCAGATTGGAAATAGAAATCTCACTGAATTCACCATATTTCTGTCCCTGATTCAGTACTTCACCAGGCATCATGGATCTCATTCTGACTTTAAGCAGATCATTGTCCTTGATCAGGGTAATGTCTGAACCAAGCTGTTCCAGTGCATTGCGCAGTTTGTCCTCTTTATAAACATGCGAACCCTTGTCACTCATTTTCAGAATGAATTCAGTGCAGTATCCAACAGCCTTGGATTCCGCATTTGCCTTCTTTTCTTCCTCGGTCTGAGGCATGATTGGACTGCCAAGCAGATAAGCTCTGAAACCATCAAGAATTACTGCAAGTCCGCTTCCGCCGGAGTCTACAACTCTGGCTTCCTTCAGTACCGGAAGAAGTTCCGGTGTACGATCCAGTGAGGCTTTTGCTTCTTTGCACAGCAGATCCATATATTCATTCATGGAACAGCCCATATGATTCTGCACATAGATCTGTCCATATTCAGATGCTTCCCTGATAACAGTGAGAATTGTTCCTTCAACAGGTCTCATAACTGCTTTGTAGGCAAGCATGGCACCATTCATCATGGCATCCGCAAACTGCTTGGAATCCAGTTCTTCCTGATCCTCAACAGCCTTGCTGAAGCCTCGGAATATCTGTGAGAGAATAACCCCCGAGTTGCCTCTCGCCCCCATAAGCAAGCCTCTTGAAAATGTTTTGGCTATTACGGCAAGCTGCTCACTTCCAGATTTTTGTACTTCCGTGATTCCATTGGAATACGTCAAAGACATATTGGTTCCAGTATCGCCATCCGGTACCGGGAACACGTTCAATGCATTGATTTCTTCCTGCTGGTTTAAAAGATTATTACATCCGCTTTCCAGCATTTCCCTAAATACTTTTCCGTTTATCTTATCCATCAGTTAGCACCTTTCCACTTCAGGCTATGACATGCACGCCCTGTACAAAGATGTTCACTGC
>SABF01000385.1 GCA_009929095.1 Erysipelotrichia bacterium | reverse complement strand
TGTTAACAAGAGAGAAACAGGCCGAATCACCTGTGATAGAATAACTTCAGTTACTAGAAAGGTTTATCAGATATGAAAATCGGTGTTATTTCACTTGGCTGTGCCAAGAATCTTGTTGATACAGAAAACTTATTGGGACTTTTAGCTGCCAGCGGACAGGATATTACTTCATCCTATGAAGATGCTGAAGCAATCATTATCAACACCTGCGGTTTCATTGAAGCGGCAAAAACCGAGGCAATTGAAACAATTCTGAATACGGAAGACTATCGAAGCGGCAGGCTGAAGAAGCTGATTGTCATGGGTTGTCTTGCTCAGCGTTATAAAAAGGAACTTGAACTGGAGATGCCGGAAGTTGACCGATTTATATCAATAGATGAATACAGCCATCTGGGCTCCATTCTGAGTGAAGTACTTGGAGAAAAGATTGCCAATGACTATGGCAAAGCGCCAAGAATGCTTTCCGGCAAGCCATGGATGGCATATCTGAGAATTGCTGATGGCTGTGACAATCGCTGCAGCTACTGTGCAATCCCCAATATCAGAGGTCCTTTTGTTTCAAGACCTATCGCAGAAGTGGTTGAGGAAGCCAGACAGCTTGCGATAGGAGGTGTCAGGGAATTGAATCTGATTGCCCAGGATTCTTCCCGTTATGGCTGTGACTGGGATAATAAACTTCACCTTTCCGAACTTCTTAAGCAGCTGGACAAGATTGAAGAACTGCACTGGATCCGTATTCTTTATCTCTATCCGGATGAAATACCTGATGATCTCATTGAGACAATTAAATTATCGCAGCATATCCTGCCATATTTTGATATTCCGACTCAGCACGGATCAGATGGCATTCTTAAGGCAATGCACCGTCGCGGCAGTCATGCAGAAATCATTGAGCGGGCAGATCGTATTCGCAGGGAAATCCCCAATGCAGTACTGCGTACAACATTGATTGCTGGTTTTCCTGGTGAAACACTGGCTGACCATGAGGAAAGCCTGCGTATGATTAGAGAAGTGCATTGGGATCATCTAGGTGCATTTACCTATTCAAAAGAAGAAGATACACCTAGTTATGAAATGGAAGATGACGTGCCGGAAGAAGAGAAACAGCGCCGTCGCAGCGAAATCATGGAACTGCAGGAAACAATTGTTGAACAGGATCATCAGAAACTGATTGGTACTGAGGCAGAGGTGCTGGTAGAAGGAATAGATCCGCTGACACAGATGTATATTGGAAGAAGTGCAATGTATGCTCCGGATGGAGTGGATGGCAATATTCGATTTCAAAGTGATAAATCTTTTTCGGCAGGAGATTTCGTGAAGATCAGGCTGGAACGGATTAGTCAGCAGAATATGATTGGAAGAGAGAGATAAAGCAGATGCTCTCTTATATTGGAATTGATCTTGGTGGCACTTATATCAGAACAGGTGCAGTCCGTGCAGATGGAAAAATCCTTGAAATGAAACAGCAGCCGACCGAATGCGGCGGAACGATTGATATAATTTTAGATCGGATTGTCGCCATGACAAGATCACTTAGTGTTTATAGTGACTGCAGAGCGGCAGGTATAGGAA
>SABF01000384.1 GCA_009929095.1 Erysipelotrichia bacterium | reverse complement strand
TGGCTGTAGTGAATAGAATACAGGAATGCTATTCTGTCGTTGACTCTTGTTTCGGAAATGGATATATTTACACTATTGAGGGAGTAATTCGACACATGAATTGTGTCTGGCATACCCGTCATCACGGCTGTTTCAGCAGCCCGGGTGCCAATTGCGAATGAGACTCATACATCGTTTTGTATGGGTCTTTTATACAGAAAGATCATTGCATAGCGATTATTCTGCATGGATTGCAGATGAAAGGATATTTATGGAAGAAAAAGCATACCTCGAAGAGGCGGAGACAGCGGTCAAAGATCTGAGTACTGATATGGCAGTCGGTCTCAGCCAGGAAGAGGCCGCAAGAAGACAGGCAAAGTACGGCTTCAATCGACTGAAGGATGCGCCAAAGAAAACAAATTTTCAGAGATTTATTGAAGAACTGAAGGATCCGATGCTGATCATTCTGATACTCGCTGCTGCTGTTTCGGCAGTTACCAGCATGATTGAAGGCGGATCTATGGCTGAAGTATTCATCATTCTGGCAGTTGTCATATTGAATGCAGTACTTGGTGTTTATCAGGAATCCAAGGCAGAAGCGGCAATTGAAGCTCTTCAGACAATGACTGCGGCAACGTGCAAGGTGATTCGCGATGGCAAAGAGAGTGTAACAGAAAGCTCACAGCTGGTACCTGGCGATATCATCGTGCTGGAAGCTGGAGATGCAGTGCCTGCCGACGGCAGAATTCTGGAAGCGGCATCTTTGAAAATTGAAGAGTCAGCTCTTACTGGTGAATCAGTTCCAGTTGAAAAGACTATGAAAGTACTTGGATTGGAAGGGCATAAGGAAATACCGCTTGGTGACAGACGGAATATGTGCTATATGGGTTCCTCAGCAGTCTATGGACGCGGAAGAGCAGTTATTGTTCATACCGGTATGGATACTGAAATGGGCAGAATTGCCGGCGCGCTTGCCAGCACTGTAGATGAGGAAACTCCGCTGCAGAGGAAGATGACCGAACTTGGCAAAACACTTTCCAAATTGGTGCTTGGCATCTGCATCTTCATCTTCATCTTTGATCTTGTGATGGCCGGTTCCTTCACTATAGACACGGTTCTATCAACATTTATGGTTGCCGTATCACTCGCTGTTGCAGCAATTCCGGAAGGTCTTGCCACGGTTGTCACGGTTGTGCTTTCCATCGGAGTTACCCGGATGTCCAGGCAGAATGCGGTTATCCGAAAACTGACAGCAGTAGAAACACTTGGCTGCACACAGGTCATATGCACAGATAAGACCGGTACATTGACGCAGAATCGAATGACCGTGGTGCAGCATGTCGGAGATACAAAGCTGCTGGCTACCGCCATGGCACTCTGCAGTGATGCCTATCTTGATGAGAACGGAACTGCTCAGGGTGAACCTACAGAAGCAGCTCTGGTTGCCTTTGCAGCGAAAGAAGGATATCCGCGCAATATACTGCAGAATGATCAGCCGCGGGTGGATGAAGCTCCGTTTGATTCCATGCGCAAGATGATGAGTACGGTGCACAGCACGCAGCGGGGATTGATACAGTAAACGAAAGGTGCTCCTG
>SABF01000383.1 GCA_009929095.1 Erysipelotrichia bacterium | reverse complement strand
TTGGACGGGTATGAATGAAACGGTAGAAAGTGGCGACACTCCAGACGCCGGAGGCATGCATGCCCAGCAAATCGCCAACCTGTTGCATGGCCGATTCAGAAACATAACCATATTTTTCCTGAATCGCCCAGAGGATAGGGAGCAGCGCCGACCGCTGGCGATCGTATTTCTCCACGATCTCCGTGATAAAAGTCCTGCTTTCTTCCTGCTCTGACAACATTACGGCCTTCCTCCGGATTCAGCAATATCACTTTATGATCATAGCAAGGCTGGATATGCGCGGCGGTCGGAGGGGGAAATTAATTTGGTGGCGTCATCAATCCTTCCACCCTGATAACTGGCTTGATTGTAACTGATGGCGGTATATACTTTAAGTATACACCATTTCGTAAACAGGAGATCGCTATGTTGAATGGCTCAGTCTTTGTCTCAAATAAAACACAGGCAGTGCGTCTGCCGGTCGAAGCTCGTTTCCCTGATGACGTGAAGAAAGTGGTGATCCGCATTGTGGGAAATGAGCGGATTCTTACACCAGTTGAAAACACCTGGGATAGCTTTTTTCTGGGTGATGCGCAGGTGTCAGATGATTTCATGACTGAACGTGCAACCCAGCATCAGCCAGAACGGGAATCATTCTGATGCTGAAATACATGCTCGATACCAACATCTGTATCTATGTCATCAAGCGCAGACCTTTAGAGGCGCTGGCAAAATTTAATGAGAATGCGGGGGCGCTTTGTATCTCATCAATCACGATGGCTGAGCTTTATCACGGCGCGGAGAAAAGTGAGCAGCGTGCACGCAATCTGACTATCGTTGAAGACTTCATCTCTCGCCTTGAGGTGCTGAGTTATGGTGAAAAAGCTGCCTCGCATTATGGCGAGATCCGTGCTGATTTAGAGAAAAAAGGCACCATCATCGGGGTGAATGATCTGCATATTGCCGCGCATGCCCGTAGTGAAGCGCTAATTCTGGTGAGTAATAATCTGAAAGAATTCGAGCGTGTTGAAGGCTTACGAAGCTGTAATTGGGTATAGATTTCAGCATGTGGGATGAATTTCTGTGTTCATAGACATCCAGTCTAGTTGAAAGGATGTCTATGAATCACACAAATCATTTCTGGTTTGACCCAGAGCGACTTTTCTTTTCTTGATGCACTTGGTCGTCTTCGTTCGCCACCCAGTGTTCATTTGGATCAAATTTGGTATCGCACAGATCAATCGTAAATCCCATTTCTTCCACTTCTTCCAAAGTCAGGTCATCAGCTAACTTAGTAACATCGCCAGCTTTGTTGTGTAGTTCCATAACTTGCCTCCACCATGGTGACTTGTCTCGTAACAAGTATAGTTCGATGGTATTTATTCCGCTTTGTTGATCCCCAAAAAGATATTCAAGAAATGAATGACTGGATATGGAATCTCTTGTCAGGCTATAACCACTTGGTTTTTGCCTTTTTCTCTTGCTTGATATAGCGCTTTGTCTGCCTCTGATAACAGTGATTCTTCCTTTTTTATTGATGTGACGTTATCTGCAGTGGATATACCCATACTCACTGTTACAGAAAACGACTCATCC
>SABF01000382.1 GCA_009929095.1 Erysipelotrichia bacterium | reverse complement strand
ATTCTTTTTTTCTTTTTATAAACAGCAGGCTTTACATTTTCTTCGCAATAATTTTTAATTTTAACAGAAATTCTTTCTATCGCAGGATCAATACCGGCATCATCTTCTACCCGGGCGCTAAAGTCGAAGCGATCTCTTATCTTCCCCTGCTGGAGAAATTCAAAGCGGAAGGATTTACCTGCGTTTTGGTGAAGATGCCCCTTAATATGGCAATCTTTGATTCCAGCGCTGCAGACAGAGTCATGGAACAGCTGCCAGATATCTCTCACTGGTATATAGCAGGTCATTCCATGGGCGGAGCCATGGCCAGTGATTATGCCTCAAGGCATCCGGACCGCGTAGATGGCCTGATTCTTCTGGGAGCTTACATCTATGGCAATTATCCGGCTGATAAGACCCTGACCGTTTATGGCACCCTTAACTCCAATCTGGAGAAGAATATTGATTATACCGAGAATATCATCAAGATTGAGGGAGGAAATCATGCTCAGTTTGGAAATTACGGGAAGCAGAAAGGTGATCCAGATGCCACAATTACAATAGAGCGTCAGCAGCAGATTACTTCTGATGCGACTGCAGACTTTATTCGTAAAAACAGACAGTCTGATTCCTAAAATCCACAAGACAAATTACGCTGCTATTGAAGCATCCCAGGAGAATCAATTTTGTTTTCGGAGACAATGATTTTGCGTTTTTGGTTTTTCCACGTATAATCGAGTAGATGAAAAGAAAACTATTTGCAGTTAGCGCTGCACTGACTCTTATGCTGGCTTCACCTGTCAGCGTATACGCAGAACCCAGCACCAGCGGGAATGACTATACTGACACCGCCAAGTGGAACACGCTCTGTTCCAAGAGCACATTGACCAGCGCCGAAAAAACAAGCTGCACTGCCTATGTCAGCTATATGATGACTCAGGTTGCCAGCTACAACACGCAGATCAGTTCTTTGAATGGCATGATTGAAGATATGAATGTTCAAATTGCGGATATGCAGACGCAGATCGATTCGAAACAGGCGGAGATCGATGCTGCCCAGACGCAGATTGATGAGAAGCAGAAAATTGTTGATGAACTGAAAGCTCGAATTAAATCCCGCATTGCCACAGAACAGTATTCCATGAAGACATCGAATATGATCGATGTGATTATGGGTGCCAAATCCCTGGATGATCTGGTACGCATTGCCAATGGATTCTCAGATATTTCCGACAGTGATTCAAAAACTTCAGAACAGCTCAGTCAGGGTCTTGAGGAATTGAACGCCATGAGAGACAGTCTGCAGACAGAGATGGATGACCTGACTGCCAAGCAGGCAGATCTTGAAACCGGCAAAGCAGTCCTTGATGCTCAGCAGGAAACACTGACTGCCGCGATGAATTCCGTAAGCGCTATGGAGACACAGCTTCAGACTTCGTTATCCAACGCAACCTTAAAAGCCAACACTTCCGGAGCAGCCGCAGGAAACGCAAACAGTTCAAACTCCGGATCTTCAGGAGGCAGCGGGAGCGGCGGAGCTTCAGGCGATTCTTCCGGAAATCCTTACTGGGGCGGTGAAAGCAACTGTACTTGGGAAGCC
>SABF01000381.1 GCA_009929095.1 Erysipelotrichia bacterium | reverse complement strand
GACCGTGAACTGACCATCAATAACTAAGATATGAATCTGATTCAGACCAATGCTGCAATCAACTCCGGCAACTCCGGCGGCGGTCTGTTTAACGGCCAGGGTGATCTGATCGGTATTGTCAATGCAAAAGACTCTGGCACAACAAGTACTGGAGCAACAATTGAAGGACTTGGCTTCGCCATCCCCATCAATGACGCCATGGATATAGCTGAACAGCTGATGTCTGATGGTTATGTGACAGATCGCGCCACTCTTGGAGTCTATGTAACTACTCTGACTGCAGATCAGGGCAACTATAAAGCAGGTGTCTACATCACTGAACTGATTGATGGCGGCGGTGCAGCAAACGCTGGTCTTAAGGTTTATGACCGAATCATTGCTGTCGACAGCACTTCCATCAGCACTTATCAGGAACTCTCCAAAATTCTCAAAAATCATGAAATCGGTGACACAGTCACCTTGACAATTGTCCGTGACAGCACCCAGATGGATGTTCAGGTAAAACTGACTGCTCCGATCAGTAACAATTCAAGTAATACATCCACTCCTGCCCCAGAACAGATTGGCTGAGTGCAGTTCAAATACTCTTTAGAAATGCGGTACTCGCAGGAGAACCGCATTTTTATTTCATCGATCGTATTTACGGATGCTCTATTTCATGACCATAAGTCTTAGCAGTTAAATTCTTATGCGTTCTGTCTGATCAGAGTATCTGTCTGCGTGAAGATGAAACTCACAAAAGTTCTTGCGGCAAGAGACATTGTTTCCATACCATTGAAAACAATTCCGACAGTTCGTTTCGGCATATCACTGACTGATCGTACCGCCAGCCCTTTTTCAAACCCTGAGACAACCTGTCGATACAGCATGGATACTCCAAGTCCCTGTCTTACCATTGCCATAATGGAGTAATCATCGTATACCGTATATTCCGTATGAGGATGACAGCAGACTGATTCAAACGCATGCAATGTTGCACTGTATTCACCTTCATCCAGCAGAATAAACGGCTGCTGAGACATCTCCTTCAGGGTAACCGTATTCTTTGCGGCCAGCGGATGATTCAGCGGGAGTACTGCCATCATCTCATCTTTATAAAGTTCTCTGAAATCACTGTTTGTGACTGCATCCCTATTGTTAAAGCCAAAATCAATCACACCCTGACTCAGCCAGTCCTGAATTTCAGTATAGGTTCCCTGCTTCAGCACAAAACGAATCGATGGATAATCAGTTCGAAACATCTGCATGAGCTTTGGCAGAAAACTCTGGCTGACACTCGTAAAACTGCCAATCCGAATCACGCTGTTCTCAAGTCCTTCCATCTCTCGAAGGCGCCGCTGAATTGCTTCTTCAGAAGCCGCAGCCGCTCGGATGAATGGATACATCATCTCCCCGTCTGCACTCAGCTTCAGGCAGTCTCTCTTTCGGACAATAAGCTCTGTGCCCATTTCCTGCTCCATCGATTTAATCATCTGTGATACCGCTGACTGAGAATAGCCAATCTCTTTGGCAGTGTTCGTAAAACTGCCGGTTTCAATAACTTTGCAGAAAATCTAATACTTTGTTACAGACTGTTCCAT
>SABF01000056.1 GCA_009929095.1 Erysipelotrichia bacterium | reverse complement strand
GGATAAGCGTTATTATCTGAACCTGACCAACCCTGACAAGAAAGTCAGGAAAGAGGATCTGAACATTCATTTGGAACGTCATGCCGATTCCAGAACACTGGTCATTGAAGACACCGGTATCGGACTGACTTCTGATGAAATGGAAAAGAATTTAGGCACTATTGCAAAAAGCGGCAGTGCCGAGTTCAAGGCTCAGCTTGAAAAAGCATCCAAAAACATCGATATTATCGGTCAGTTCGGTGTTGGCTTCTACAGTGCCTTCATGGTTGCCAAGAAGATCACCGTAGAATCTCTGAGCGCTAATGATACCCAGGGATATACCTGGACGAGTACCGGTGAAGACGGCTATTCCATCGAAAAAAATGACCGTACATCCATCGGATCAAGGATCACTCTGTATCTCAAGGATGACACTGACGATGATAAGTATTCTGATTATCTACAGGAATATAAGATCAGAGATCTGGTAAAGAAGTATTCTGATTATGTTCGCTATCCGATTATTATGGAAGTTGAAAAGAGCGAACCAGATCCTGACAATAAGGACAAATCGATCACAAAGAAAGAAAATGAAACACTGAACTCCATGATTCCGCTTTGGAAAAAACAGCGTTCCAAAATTAAACCGGAAGAATACAATGAGTTCTATAAAGCCAAGTTCAATGACTGGCAGGATCCTCAGAAAGTCATTCACTTCACAGTTGAAGGAAATCTTTCCTACACAGCCCTGCTGTTCATCCCGTCAAAGGCGCCGTACAACTTTTATAACACGGACTTTGAGCCAGGTATCCAGCTATATTCTAAAGGCGTGTTCATTATGGATAAAGCTAAAGAACTGCTGCCAGATTCCTATCGCTTCATTACCGGTCTTGTGGACAGTGATGATCTGAATCTGAATATTTCGCGTGAAATACTGCAGCAGGACAGACAGGTCAAGGCACTGGCTGAAAGCCTTAAAAAGAAGATTCACAGTTATCTTGAAGATATGCTCAAAAACGAACGTGATAACTACGAGAAATTCTTCGATAATTTTGGCTTAAATCTGAAATACTCCATCTATAAGTCCTATGGCATGGAAAAGGAAGACCTGCAGGATCTTCTGTTATATAAATCAGGCAGAGATAATAAATACACTACGCTGAAAGAATATGTAGACCGCATGGATCAAAATCAGAAAGATATCTACTATGCATGCGGAACCACAATGGAAGATATCAACAGACTGCCTTCACTTGAGAAACTGAAGGAAAAGGGCTATGAAGTACTGTACTTCACGGATACCATTGATGAATTTGTGATCTCCATGATGCAGAATTATGCCGAGAAACCATTTAAGTCCATCAACAAAGGCGATCTCGATCTGGATACTGAAGAAGAAAAGAAGGTTCGCGAAGAAAAATCCGCTGAAAATAAAGATATGCTCTCAGCAATGAAAGATGCTCTTGGCGATAAGGTCAAGGAAGTACGTATCTCTTCCAGATTGAAGGACGATCCAGTTGTACTTGTTGCCGATGAAGGTGTCTCTCTGGATATGGAGAAAGTACTTGCTCAGGATCCGATGAATCGGAATCTCAAGGCAACAAAAATTCTCGAATTGAATCCAGATCATCCGGTGTTTGCAGCAGTCAAAAATGTATATGACAAAAATCCGGATGCGCTTAAAGATTATGCCAATGTTCTCTATGATCAGGCCTGCCTGATTGAAGGACTGCCAATTGCTGATCCGGTTGACTATGCGAGAAAGATTTCCAAGCTTATGGTTGCTGCAGAGCCAACGATAGAAGCGGTTGAAAATCCGCATCCCGTAAAATCCGAAACTACAGATGAACCAATTATTGCAGAGACAGTTGAAACTTCTGCTGAGGACAAGCCTGATGTTTCAGATTATGCTGCACCGGAATCCAAATCAGAAGATCAGAAGTAATTCCCTTTCTATTGCACAGTGGTTTCGGCCGCTGTGCTCTTTTTTCGCTCTGGCAGCTGGGAAAGAATGACTGCCGTAAACATCAGAGTGCATCCGAATAGTTCTCTGACTGACAGCCGCTGTCCAAGAATAACAAATCCAGCTAAGACCGAAAATACAGACTCCAGACTCAGCAGCATTCCCGCAATCATCGGATCGGCGCCCTTCTGACCGACAATCTGAAGCGTATAACCCATCCCGCTTGAGCAAATTCCTGCATAGAGAATCGGAACTGCAGCAGAATATATATCTGAAAGTACTGGATGCTCAAGTGTCAGCATCGGAATCATGCATACTGCTCCGGCTGTGAAAAATTGAATACAGGACATTCGAATACCATCCACACAATCTGAAAAATGACCAATGACAAGAATATGAATTGAAAACAGAAATGCACAGACAATGATCCAGAGATCGCCAATGGCAAACACAAATCCTGACTGCATGCTTAGAAAATAAAGACCAGCTGCAGAGAGTGCTGCACAGAACCAAATCCTGGTTTTTGCCATGTGGCCAAGAAAGACTGAAATGATCGGTACGAGTACCACATACATGGAAGTAATAAATCCTGCTTTGCCGACTGATGTGTACTGAATTCCGATCTGCTGAGCGATACTGGCAGTACCAAGAACAATACCGCACAGAATGCCGCCCAGCCAGAGATCGCCTGATTTCCAATCAGACCTTTTTGAAGATGATGCTGAACGAACGCGATCAAGAAGCGGCATTGCAGCAAGCAATGTAAACCCGCCGATGAAGGAACGAATACAGGTAAATGTCCAGGGACCGATAAAGTCCATGGATACGGACTGAGCCACAAACGCACAGCCCCATATCATCGCTGCCAGAAGCAGCATTCCATTGCTTTTCCACTGTTTCATTCCAATATTCTCTTTTGTTCTGCACGAATAATCAAGTCTGGATTGTTTAAAGTTCGTTTCAGCAGATCGCGTATATATTCATCATGAAACTTTACAATCCCTTTTGAAACGCCCAGCATTTCATAACCACTGCCACGCTGCAGAAAATCATCTGTCACAACTGTATACAGTGCATTTGGATCAACCGGATTCCCATCGATTGTTATAGAAAACGGAGATCTGTGAACCGTAGTGTTCCAACTGACAGCTAACGGACCAAGGATGTTTCCGCGGAATCCATTCCATCGATGATCACATTTTCTAATCACATCTATTTGAAACGATGCCTGAATTGCGTCAATTATTTGCCTTCCGTACCACTGCAGCACTGTTGGGTTTAATGGTGATGGTTCTGCTTCCAGCAGACTCATTTGCGACACCTTTCGATCAATATCACCTGATAGAATGCCATTGTTTATCAGACTTAGATTTCCACCATATTCAAGATGGAGTGCATCTGCCACCGCATTGACTGCCGCACACTCCTGCTCTGCATCAAAATGAAGCGTATGATCCAATTGATACAGCGGCCGCTTCAGACGTTCCGTACCGCGTTTTGTTTCCATATTCAGCACCTTCATCAAATCAGAATCCGGAGATGCACTATTGGATATGTTTTCTGCCTGCACATCTGCAAGCCTGTTATTTTGATCAAATCTCAGAGTTACTTTTCCTAAATACTCAGCATGGCTTCCCGACTGATGAATCCAGGTTCTTCCAACCCGTTCAGCACTGTCCATCAGTACATGAGAATGACCGCCAAGAATGATATCCAGCCCTTCTACTGTCATGGCAATTCTGCGATCGCTATTTCGCTCATCATCTGTGTGCCATCCGGCATGAGACAGCAGAATAGACACATCATACCTGCCCTTCTGCTGATTCAATATATCCCGAATTGCCTCATAAGGAGAAATCAGTCGAATCCCCGCCATGTCAGTGAATGCAGTATCCTCGTCAGCATCACCCCAGTATGGTGAGACTCCAATCACAAGATATCGAATTCCATTACGCTTAATCAGAACAAATGATTCCAGTCCTTCAATTGAAAAACCATTCAGATCAGTCAGATTGCATGAAAGCATCGGAAATCCCTGACAGGCCATCTTTCGCAAAGCAGATATATGAGCAAAAAATTCGTTATTGCCAACAGCCATGGCATCATATCCAGCTGACTTAAGCAGATGAATCCCACCTGTACCATCTGTGCCATTGATCATGGCTGAACTATAATCACAAAAATCACCGGCATCAAGACACAGATCACTGTCCGGATTCCGGTATCGCTTCAATAATGAACTGATTCCAAGAAACTGATCAAAGCTGCTATGTACATCATTTGTATGCCATAGCACTGCCTGTTTCATTCTTTCGTCACCGGATTTGTGGTGAATGCATGATCGAAATTGATTACTGTATATAGCGTAGTAGCATTATTTGAAAGTGCATCATCTATCTTGGGCTGAATGATTTCTCTGGTCAGACTGCAGTCATAAGGAATCAGAATATCAAATACAAGGTTGGTATGGCTTACACCCGGGACCACCCGGAAATCATGCATGGAAAGCTGAGGATCGATTTCGTTCAGGATGCGAAGCATTTCTTCGCGATAAGCAGCCGTCTGAGGATCAGAGTAGTCTACCGGATCAAGATGAAGTGTCATAATGACATGAAGTTTCTCATTAATCTCCCGCTCTGCCTGATCGATGACATCATGTGCCTTCAGAATATCCATATGGCAGTCGATCTCTGCATGCGCACTTCCTATCTGCATGCCCGGACCATAATCATTGATCACCATATCATGCACACCTTGAACTTCCGGATGAGAAAGGATCTGGTTCTTTATGGAATTAACCAGTTCCGAACTGGCAGGACTGCCCAGCAGCTTATCAATGATATCTTTAGAAATACCGATGCCGCTGTAAAGAACAAAACAGGAAACAATAATTCCTCCAATGCCGTCAAACGGGATATTTGAAAACATTTTGCTTAAGAGCAATGCCACAAGCGTAACCGATGTAGCTATCACATCATTGCGGGAATCCTGAGCAGTTGCGATCATAGCGATATTATTAATGCGTTTTCCGATAGTCATATTGAAACTGCTCATCCATAACTTTATAAGAATAGAGGACAGAAGAATAATAAATAGAATCAAATTAAAACGAATCGCCTCCGGGTGGATAATTTTATCCAAACTGCTTCGAAACAGTTCAAAGGCAACAATAAAAATGATGACTGCCACGATGAAACTGACCACGTATTCCATTCTGCCATGCCCGAATGGGTGTTCCTTATCTGCTGGTTTTGCCGCAAGCTTATAGCCAAACAGTGTCACCAGACAGCTCATGCAGTCAGAAAGGTTATTAAAAGCATCCGAAGTAATAGAAATGGATGCAGTCAGTATACCAATCGTAAATTTCAGCAGAAACAGTATAATGTTGCAGACGATTCCAGCCAGTGAACTCAGTCGACCATAAGAATATCGTACCTTGTCATTGGTAATCTGATCGTTATTGTGTACAAAGTGATTTATCAGCCAGTTTGTCATTGCAACTATTTTACAGCGCTTTATGACAGTTTGTCATCAATGACTCGAATTGAGCTCCGATCTTTGACGTGTCTCAGGTGATGGAGATAATCATTAATCAGCAAAGGCATGAATATCAGCAATATTAAACCGCACTCCAGCATTCTTGATTCTGTCATTCTTGGCATCAGAAACATAATCCAGGATGATGGAAGAACGAGTATCGCCAGAAGGAAACACATCATGCATGCCAGTTGAAATTGAAGTGATGGGCAAAGCATCCGATGCGAATTGTCACAAGAACATACTGAGAAAACTGAATTGCACACAGTAAGAGAAACAAGTGTTGGAAGATACTGATCAAGACCTGAAACCAGAATCAGAATATTCTGAATCAGAGAGAAGGAAAGTATCCAGAGCATATGTGATTTAAGACAGCGTATCGAATGGGTACAGACTGCGATCATTGCTGCAGCCATGCCTGAAAGCAGAGAAGGAATCACATATCCGGTTACTGCATATGCATATGCCAATATCATCAGACTCAGGCTGATCTTAAATTTCTCTTTCTGTCTCATTTCCATATATCTCTCTTTCTGTCATTATCATAGCCGCACCGCATATTCTGGGTGTACAATTTATATCACACTCAGAAAGATTGGATAGCTGATGAAAGAAATGATAAAAGATGGAGCCGCAAGAGTTCTGATCCTAAAAAATACTCTTAAAGAAGAAAGTGATGAGGATCATCTGCTTTCTATGAACTGCCTGATAGCCGTTTTGGAAGAACATGGAATTCACGCTGATCGAAGAACGGTCTATCACGATATCAAGGCACTGAACGAGAATGGAGAATCAATTATATTTGCCAAGCACGGACGGCATGTACAGGGCTACTATATGGAACACAGGTTAAGTCCTGCAGAAGCGGTTATCCTTGCGGAATCTGTACAGGATTCACTTTCACTGAGCACTGATGACGGAAGTCGCATTTCCAATAAAATCATCGCCCTGCTTTCCATGCATCAGAGAAGCGGGCTGAGACTGAATCCTTCCTCTCTGGGAAAAACAGATAACAAAGAAGTGCTCAGCACCATTTCCCTGATCCTTCAGGCAATCCAGCAGGCTCATCCTATTTCTTTTCGCTATTACGACTACACTGTGACAAGGCAGAAGAAGTACCGACGCAGCAGTCATCTCTATACGGAAGTTCCCTATGCAGTAATCACCGACAGCGGCCGTCTGTACTGTGTCCTTTATTCTTCCATCCACCAGTCGTTTGGTGCCTGGCGCATCGATAAAATGGATTCACTGACCATTGTGAATGAGTCTGCCGAGCTGAAACCATTTGATCTTGAGCGCTGGATGCAGGCATCTTTCCGTATGTATACCGGCCGTCCGGAAACTATCACATGCGAATTCGACCTATCTATTTTAAATCAAGTATATGACCAGTTTGGCCGGGACATTCTGATCAGCAAAGTAACAGACACAGCTTTTACTGCCAGCATCCAGGCGTCCGTTACGCCGACCTTGATTTCCTGGCTGCTGCAGTTCTACGATAGAATTACTGTCAGGCAGCCAGCATCTCTGATCAGTCAGCTGAAGAGAATTGCTGATACCCTGCAGAAACAATACAAATGATAAAGAAGGAAATATTATGGTAAGCAGCAGACAGATCGAAGAGTTTCAGAAAATCCTTGATGAAGGGAAAAAAATCGTTTTTTTCACTGGGGCCGGAGTATCGACTGACAGCGGTATTCCGGACTTTCGCAGCCGGGATGGACTTTACAGCATGAAGTACAAGTATCCGCCAGAGACGATTATCAGCCATTCTTTCTTTGAGGAAAACCCCAAGGAATTTTTCCGTTTCTACAAAGACAAAATGCTGAATCTTGATGCAAAGCCCAATATTACTCATCTCTTCATGGCTTCTCTGGAAAAGAAAGGCCGCTGCCTGGGTGTTGTCACCCAGAATATTGACGGACTGCATACTGCCGCAGGGTCAAAGCATGTATATGAGCTCCATGGCTCTGTACTTCGAAACTACTGCACTCACTGTCACACATTTTATGATGCTAAGTTCATCAGAGATTCTCAAGGTATTCCAGTATGCCCGAAGGACGGAGCAATCATCAAGCCTGATGTTGTACTCTACGAAGAAGAACTGGATAACACTGTTGTATCCAAGGCAATTCATGCCATCACATCTGCTGACGTACTGGTTGTACTGGGCACCTCTCTTGTGGTATATCCGGCTGCCGGACTGATTGACTATTTTCAGGGTGAACACCTGGTACTGATTAATCGAACAGTAACTTCCTATGATCACAGCGCCGATCTGCGAATTGAAGCGAGTTTCAATGAGGTATTTCCAAAACTGATTGTCAGATGATTCATCTGCAGTACTCATACAGTATTCCCAATGATTCAAATGTATTTTCAAAAACACTGCACCGCTGACACAGCTGTTCCTCACTGAATATGACATTCAGTTGATCTGCTAAAGATAACATGCCGGCTAAATAAAATGCCCCTGCAGCGTGCATGGGCATTTTATGGCTGATTGCGATTCGGTCTTTCAGAATGAATAATGAAATTTACCGTACAGCAGATGAACCAACTCCTGTCTATAGGATTCCAAGATGCTCCACAAGAATTTTTGTTCCCATCAGAATCAATACAGCTCCGCCGGCAATCTGTGCTCTTGTCTTGAATTTATCACCGAGAATAGAGCCTGCTCTTACACCCGCAAAGCTGAATGCTGCAGTTGTGATGCCAATCATTGCTATGACAAACCATATATTCACATTCATAAATGAGAACATGACACCAGTAGCCAGAGCATCAATACTGGTCGCAACAGCTAGAGGAAACATCGCTTTGGCACTGAAATCAGGAGTAGTATTCTCACAGGCTTTTGCCTCTTTGATCATTCCACCAAAGCCTATACGC
>SABF01000055.1 GCA_009929095.1 Erysipelotrichia bacterium | reverse complement strand
CTTTACTGCAGCTTCTGTATTCTCTTCATTTTTTTTAGCTTCAAGATCATTCAGCTGCTTAGCCTGTTCCTCTTTTGTCTCATCGGGTGTCAGTGTCAGTGTAATTGGCGCTTCTTCCTGCTGTGCCTGAGACTGGCTGTTATTTTCACTCATGTTGTATGAACCCCTTTCATTTATTTACGATCCGTTGTGTTCAGTATATCACTTTGCAGGAATCCGCAAACCTGTTTGTTATCAGCGATCAAGGATGCGGGTCATCCGGCTGAAACATCCCTTCTTTTTCATTGCCTTCGCTGAATATTCAATCAGGGCATGATCTTTTGAAATGCCGAATACTGTCGATCCGCTTCCGGACATCAGAACGCCGTCAAACCCCATTCTGAGCAGTTCCTCTTTGACACAGGCAATTTCCGGAACCAGCTTCAGCGACACTGCCTCAAGACTGTTTCCCAGAGAGTGAATCACTTCCTCATAATCATTGGCAATCAGTGCATCACGCATGGCCATGCAGTCCGGATGAACAATGTCATCAAAATTCAATGCGCCAAATGCCGATTTGGTCGATACCCCCCGGCGTGGCTTTACCAGAAGCAGTTCAAATTCAGGGTGACAGCTGAACACGGAGATATCTTCTCCAATTCCCTTTACCAGTGCTGACTGATTCAAAATGCAGAATGGAACATCCGCGCCAACCTGCTTGCCTGCATCAATCATCTGTTCACTGGACATCTGCAGTTTCATCATGCGGTTCATCAGTCTGATCGCAGCCGCTGCATCTGCACTGCCGCCAGCCAGTCCTGCCTGAGTCGGAATTGCCTTCTGCAGCGTACAGGCAAAGCACTGATCAAAGTGAAATGTCTCCTGCATCACCTGAATTGCCTTGATGACCGTATTCTTGTCATTCACCGGCAGATAGGATCGATTGATCGATATGGAATTCTTTTCTGCCGGTTTCATCTCCAGTACATCATAGAAATCAATCGGAACCATGATCATATTCAGTTCATGGTAGCCATCTTCTCTTTTCCTGACGACATCCAGAGAGAGATTGATTTTTGCGTATGCCCGTTCTTTCATTTCACATCTCCCAGCGCATGATACAGTCTGATAAAGGCTTCGGTATCCAGCTCCTGAGCACGTGCCTGTTCACCGATTTCCGCTTTCAGCATGATCTTCAGAGCAGCCTCTGCATCACCTGTATACTCTCTGAGATTATTGTACAGTGTTTTCCTGCGCTGATGGAATGCGGCCTGCATCAGGTCGAACAGCACCTTTGTATCAATTGTTTCATCAAGCTTTTCTTTTACTGCAAACTGCACAATGGCACTGTCCACATTCGGTGCCGGATTGAACGAACCTCTTGGTACATTGAACAGTTTCCTCACCTGATACAGATACTGGCTTTCAGCGGACAGCGCCCCATAGTCCTTTGAGCCAGGACCGGCACAGAATCGATCTGCCACTTCCTTCTGAACCATGACTGTAATCAGTGAAAGATCCGAGCCGCATTCAAACAGACGAAACAGCACGGGCGTTGTGATGTAATACGGAAGATTGGCACACACCGTAACACTGCCGTATTCATTTTTCAATTGTTTTACAGCAGATCGAAGATCCTGCTCCAATACGTCCTTCAGAACAATTTCCACATTGTCATATTCAGATAAGGTATCTGTCAGTACCGGAAGAAGCCGCTCATCCACTTCATAGGCAACAACTTTTCTGGACCGCTGCGCCAGCTGCTCCGTCAGAGAACCGATTCCCGGGCCGATTTCAATGACAGCACTGTTCAGACAGCCTGCTTCGGCGCATCTTGCGGCTACTGAAAGATCTACCAGAAAGTTCTGACCAAATCCCTTTTTGGCATGAAGTCTATACTGATTCAGTATTTCTCTTGTCCGTGCGGCTGTCGCAATTGGTTTACTGCTCATTCTCAAGCTCCTCTATCAGCTGCTGTCTGTTCATGCCAAGACAGTTGAGACGATGGCACATTGTCTTGGCAGTTCCCGCCCCAAGATGAAGCCGTCGGCCAAGAACCTCTCTCTTCACTGCACTATCCGTACGCCCGGCAAGTCCGAGTTCGTAAAGATCTTTCATCGTCAATGTGCCTGACGGTACTTCTTCCATCGTAATCAAATTGGCCAGTGCCGCATCCAGAATCTCTCTGCATGCATGTTCAATCCCAACCTTCTTTGACGTACGGGCATCCGCCTTGTCCACAAAAGCGTTCCTGCAGCCTGGCACCGCATCGTTGATCTCCTTGCGAATTCTGTTTCCCGGAGAATCAGGATCAGTAAATACAATAACTCCGCGCCGTTTCTGAGTATCCGCAATCAGCTGCAGTGTGTCTTTGGTCAGTGCCAGCCCGCCAGTTTCAATCGTGTCACAGTCATAAAAACGGCGCAGTCGTTCGCTGTCGTGATGACCTTCGACAACCAGCACTTCTTTGATACGCTTCTTCATGCCGGCTCCTTCAGAAAACGATCATAATTCTCATAGATCATCTGCTTCATATCCTCTTCCGGAATGCCGCGGATTTCTGCCATCTTTGCGACAATCAGCGGAATCCTGCATGGTTCATTTTTAGTTCCTCGAAACGGTTCCGGTGCCATATACGGGCAGTCGGTTTCACTCAGCAGAAAGGACGAATCAATTGCCGCGCATACCTCTCTGGCACGTCTTGCGTTCTTAAAAGTAATCACTCCGCCAAGGGAGATATAGATATGCATTTTAGTAAACTCAGCCGCCATCTCTGCACTTCCGCTGTAGCAATGCATGAGCCCTTTTGCCTGATGCTGCTTCATGATATCAAAACAGTCCTGCATCGCATCTCTTGCATGGACCAGAATCGGTTTATGCACTTTCTTAGCAGATTCAATCTGGCGGGCAAACAGTTCCTGCTGCTCCTTCTTCTTATCCTGCACCCAGTGATAGTCCAGGCCGATTTCACCGACTGCCGCAATGCCGGGATTCTGAATCAGTTCTTCAAATTCCGGATACCATTCTTCGGCATGATCCACATCATCCGGAAAGATGCCGACTGCTACCTGATAACGCTTTGGATCTTCAGCAGCAAATGCCATGGCACGCCTTGCTTCGTCCATTCGGGTGCACATGATCATAATGCGATTCACATCACTGTTTTTTGCCCGCTGAATGACCGCATCAAAATCATCCTGGAATTCTTCTGAGAAAAGATGTGCGTGGGAATCAATATATCCTGTCATTTTATTTACCTAAGCAGAACCGGCTGAAGATTTCATCCAGCAGTCCATCTCTGGTGGATTCACCAGTAATTTCCTTCAATGAATTGTATGCATCCGTCAGATCAATCGTCACCAGATCAAGCGGTGTTTCCTGTTTCAGTGCCTGCACTGCCGAAGCCATGGAAGTGCGTGCTGAAATTGCCAGGCCGATCTGACGTTCATTATTCAGCGTATCATCCTGAGCCGTTCTGATTTCCTGCTGATACTTCGATTCAATCGCCTGAACAAGTGCCGTGATATCCGACCGGATTGCCGAAACTGCCAAAGTTCCCGGGATCTCTTTGCGATCTTTCTTGTTATAGACCACAATGCGTTCCTTATCCTTTGTCAATTCCAGGAGATGCTGATCCTCAGCTGTAATTCCGGCAGAACTGTCAAGTACAACAATTGCCAGCTGTGCTTTCTTCAATGCCGCAAGAGATTTTTCAATTCCGATCTGTTCAATCCTGTCGCTGGCATTGCGGATCCCCGCTGTATCAATCAGATTCAGTGTCACATTGCCAAGCCGTACCGATCCTTCTACTAAATCTCTTGTGGTTCCTGGAATGTCAGTGACAATTGCCTTGTCCTCTTCCAGAAGTGCATTCAGCAGTGAACTCTTTCCCACATTCGGCCGGCCCAGGATCACCGTATCAATTCCCGATCGAATCAGCACTGCCTGCTTTGCCTGTTCTATCAGCGCATCAATCTGTTTCAGCCAGCTTTCACTTTGGGGCAGAATTTCTTCATCTGTCAGTTTCTTTACATCATCATATTCTGGATAATCTATATTCACTTCGATGTTGGATATGATCTGCACAAGAGATTCCTGCAGCGGCTCCAGCAGCCTTCGCACGCTTCCTTTCAGCGAATGTACAGCACTTTCCGCATTGACAGCATCTCTTGCGAGTATCAGATCATTAACTCCTTCTGCCTGTGCCAAATCCATTTTGCCATTCAGAAATGCCCGTTCTGTGAATTCGCCCCTGCGAGCAGGTCTTGCGCCGGTACCGAGTACCAGACTCAGAATTCTTCTTGTGATATACACTCCGCCATGGCAGCTGATTTCAGCAATATCTTCACCGGTGTAGGATGCCGGAGCTCGAAATACACTGACCAGCACTTCATCAATCAAAGTATCATTCTCGCTGATCGTTCCATGATGAATTGAGTATCCGGCCGCCTCCGTAAGATCCTTGGAGAAGATCTGACTGACGTCCTTCAGAGCATCCGGTCCACTGAGGCGTATTATGGAAACAGCTCCGGTTCCTGCGGCTGTCGCAATCGCTGCAATCGTATCACTGAACATCAATGTCATCTCCTTCCGCTTCTATCCTCTGATTCATTGTAGCACGGCTGTTTATTCGACTATGAAAAGGATGCTGTGCGCTGCAGAGCATCCTTGTCTGTTCTCAGTATTCGAATGGGACCTGGGTCTGTCCGGTCTCGACACGTTCCAGCATTCCGTCTCCGTCTGCCTCAATGCCTTCCAATTGAATATTCGGATTAGCCTTGAGTATCAATGCAGCGATGCGCTGTGCCTGAGATAAAGAAGAGGCAGTGACTGAAGCTGTGATACTGCCGGTCGAATACGTCAGAGTCATCCGATTCTTAGCTGATGGAACGGCAGAAATCATTTTCATATTTCCGAAACTGATCTCCTTCAGCCTTCCTTTTTCATAGACAAGAGTCCGGCCTGCAAGAAGGAATGAAGTTCCGATAATGACTGCCTGATCATACTCATCGGCATGTTTGAATCGGTTCAGTCTTCGGCTGATTGTCATCTTTTCGCCATAATAGCAGATCATCACTGCCGCAAGGACTGTAAATAGTACAATGCCGATCGTCTTTACCATGGGCAGTCTTGTCTTATAGTAAATGATTGCGCACACTGCCGCCGGGATTGCCGAAAGCGGAAGCACTGCCATGTAGCGCATAGATATGAATGCTCGAATGTAGGTCTTTGTCATTTCTTATCGTTCCTCAATAGATCTGCCGGTCACTCTGAGATTCATGCTTCACCTTGCGGAAGACAATAATATACATCAGAATGACAAATACAATAAACATCACTGCAGCTGCAGAGGTTCCCACCATAGCAGTTGCGTCATAAAACGCATGGAGGCACACTGCAGAAAGATAGCCAAGAAACAGATTGGAAGTTCTGCTGCGATCGTTTCGCTGCACTTCACATACTTTGGCTCTTCCATAAAATGCACCCATGAATACCGCAAATCCCATATGAGCAGGGATTGCCAGCAGGGCTCTGCTGAAGGCAACAGAGAGGCCATAGCTGAATACATACTGTATATTCTCAAATGCGGCAAATCCCAATGAGCAGAACACCGCATATACCACACCATCATAACGGTAATTGAAATTTGGATTATTCCAGGTATAGCGTTTCAAAAAGTAGAACTTACATCCCTCTTCGACAGCACCAACCATAATTGCTTCATAGATAGAATAGCTGATCGCATCTCTGTATGTGAACATCGGCATGACAAAGTCGAGCATCAAATACTCCAGCACAATTGCCGCAAGTGCTGCCAGCACCCCGCCCAGAATCAGCTTCCACAGCAGAGCTGGCGGTTCTTTTTCATATTTATCCTGGTTATAGATGCAGCGCATCAGTAACACTGCCGGAAGTATCGCAGCCAGTATATATACCAGTGTGGTTGTGATTCCTGGTGACAGCAGAACAATCATCCTCAATCACCTCTCAGCATTTCTCACAGTCGTGCACAAGTTTGTAAATCTTGTTCTTGGATATTCCGGTAAGTTCTGAAACTTCCCTGATTGCATCTGAAGTGGACATTCCTTCTGATACAGACTTCTTTACCATGTCCATCAGAATGCCGCAGTCAATATCCTTCTTCGGATCCTCGTGATTGCCATCTACAATCACCACCATCTCACCCTTGAGCTCATCTGCCGCCGCAAGAATTTCACTGATTGTTCCCCGGAGAAACTCTTCATGAACCTTGGTCAGTTCCCTGGCAAGACAGCACTTTCGATCACCCAGTACTTCAAGACAGGTTTTCAGCATTTTATCAATACGGTGCGGTGCTTCATAGAATACCAGAGTCATCGGATAGAACTGATACTCCTTCAGTTTTCTTCTGCGATCTGACGATGACTGCGGCAAAAATCCAATAAAGATAAACGGCTGAGCAGTCAGGCCTGAGGCAACCAGCGCATTCAGCATGGCATTGCAGCCGGAAAGCGGTACAACATTGAACCCTTTTTCCACCGCAAGAGATACGACTCTCTGACCCGGATCATTAATCAGCGGATATCCGGCATCGCTGATCAGCGCCAGGTTCTTTCCCTGAGACAGCAGATTCAGAATTCCCTGTGCCGAAGAGTCCTCATTGAAGTTCTGATAGGCAATCAGCCGTGCATGTATGCCAAAATGGCTCAGAAGCTGACCCGAAGTTCGGGTGTCCTCGCATGCGATCACATCAACATGCTTCAGTACATCCACTGCTCTTGGGTTCATCTCGCTGAGATTGCCAATTGGTGTCGGCACCAGGAAAAGTGTCGGCTTTTCATTTTCAAAACTCTTCTGTCGATTCACGTTGGATCACTTTCCCTGTGGATCACTGTTCTTATTAGATTTGAAGCTTCTGACCGTCATATTGGAACTGCCCGAATTGGACATCGGCTTCTTCTGATCACGACGATTGCTTCGGCTGCGCTGCTGACCGCGATTCTGATTGCGGCTGCGATTTTTGTTTTTGCCATGACTGCGGTTTTTGTCCTGTGTATCAGACTGACCATCCTTTGATTCTGATTCCGCATTCACTGCAGTTCCGTTCGCTGCCTGCTGAGCTGCAAATGCCGCTCTTCCTGCATAAGATACCGGGTTGACTGAATCATCCCTCTTCTGCATTTCCATCTGCTTATGCAGTGTTTCGTGCAGCTTGTCTTCAACTTTTTTCGGTTCCTGGTTTACGTTATTGATTACAGTACGCTTGCTTCCGCGGCTTGGTGCATGCTTTACCATGGCAACGCCTTTGCGCACTACGCACTTATCACGCAGATCTTCAATCGTAATGGTCTGTACTGTTTCAGAATTCTCAATGCGCGCTTCATTGTTCATGACATTCATGGAAGTGACACGGTACATGGCACCGTCATACTCCACATGAGCACCCATCTTCGGAAGTCCTTCCGTCAGTTTCTTGTAGTCTTCATTCTCGTACTTCAGGCAGCACATAAGTTTGCCGCACTGGCCGGAAAGTTTCTCTACATTCAGCGCCAGAAGCTGGGTCTTTGCCATGCCGATGGAAATTACATCAAAGTGACTCTTGAAACGGCTGCAGCAGCATTCCATGCCGCACATGCCAATGCCGCCGGTAACCTTTGCCTTATCGCGTTCCCCGATCTGGCGCAGTTCAATCCGACAGTGCAGCTGTGAGCCAAGTTTCTTCAGAAGTTCGCGAAAATCAACTCTTTGATCAGATAGATATACAAACAGAATCTTAGATCGATCCAATGTATATTCAGCACTTAACAGACGCATCTTCAGATCCATTTCCCTGATCATTGCAGCACAGCGTTTATACGCCTCATCTGCCAGACCAAAGTTTTCTTCGTAAGCTGCCTTGTCCTGCTCATCGGCCAGACGCAGAATCGGCTTCAGCGGTCCGGGCACATGAAACTTCTCAGTGCTGACAGGTTCTGCTTCACATTCTCCAAGCTCCATTCCCTGTGCTGTTTCCACTACTACCTGATCGCCGCTCTTCAGGCTGCTGTCATCTGTTCCAAAACTGTAAGCCCTGCTGGCATTGCGAAAACGAACAGATACCATATATGGATAGACAGTGTCTTCCATTTCTTCCTCTTCTTCTCTTCTCTGATAATCACTCATGCGTGTTTATTTTCTCCATTCGATATACTGCCTGATCCAGTACCAGATTCAGGTCGTTATAACGGTTGCATCGATCCCCTGCCTCAACGGCAATTCGGATCTTCTCACCGAGATGACTGCTATGTTTCTGTTCATTAAGAACTTCTTTATGATACCATGCCGGCCCCGAATCGTCATTGAGCACCGCATCCCTGTAGAACCCGGCAAGCATCGAAAAAAACAGTTTCAGGATATCCAGGCTGCGATCTCTTGCTGAGCTGACTGCATCCT
>SABF01000380.1 GCA_009929095.1 Erysipelotrichia bacterium | reverse complement strand
GGCTCCGAGATACCGCATTGTAGCCGCTGATTCCCGTTTCGCGCGTGATGGACGCATCATTGAAGTTGTTGGAACATTCAATCCGACCACTCAGCCTGAGACAGTGACTGTTGATTAGGAAAAGGCAATGAAGTGGCTCAACAACGGTGCTCAGCCGTCTGATACAGTCCGTGACATCCTTTCCCGCCAGGGCATCATGAAGAAATTCGCTGATGCCAAGAAGGCCGGAAAAGAAACGAAGTAATTATCATGGAAGCTCTCGATCAGGTATTGCTGAATCTGGTCAAGCCCATGGTCAATTCCCCTGAGGACCTGTCCGTTTCTGCAGATGAAGGCAGTGAGGATGATATCGTGCTGCATGTGCATGCAAAAGCAGATGATGTTGCCAGACTGATCGGCAGAAAAGGCATGATGGCATCTGCACTTCGTCAGGTGATGCTGATTGCCTCTCGCTCAGAGGACAAACGGGTATCGATCAAGTTTGAACAGATTGACTGAGGATGCTGTAACAGCATCCTTTTTTAAGGAGTATAACCTATGGGATATATAAAGATCGGCACAGTAATCAATACACATGGATTGAAAGGGGAACTGAAGATCAGAAGCAGTTCTGATTTTGATGAACTTCGATATCAGAAGGGCAATACTGTCTATTTCTATGCAAATGGGGAATATCTGCCAGTTAAGCCGATATCTTTTCGCCTGCACAGCGGATACTCTCTTGTTTCCTTTGAAGGAATGCAGGATATCAATGCAGTTGAACAGTATAAAGGGTGTCTGGTATGCATTCAGGATACAGATCGGCATGAACTTGATGATGGAGAATATTATGCTGATGAACTGATCGGCATGAAGGCAGAAGACGAAGAAGGACATGAACTTGGTACTGTGACTGCCGTTGAAGAGACTTCGGGAGCGCAGAACAATATTCGCATACAGCGTCCGGATCATTCATCAGCATTGATTCCCAATGTACCGGAATTTGTACTTGAGATTGATGAAGAAAATAGAATTATTGTGATACACGTTGAGGAGGGACTGCTGTGAGAATAACAATTCTGACACTCTTTCCTGAAATGTTTGAAGGGTTTCTTTCAACATCAATTATTGCTCGTGCAATCTCACGCGGGCTGGTCCAGGTGGACTTTGTTAATTATCGGGATTTCGCTCATGATACGTATAAACATGTAGATGATTCTCCGTTTGGCGGCGGTGCCGGAATGGTCATGAAGTGCCAGCCTGTACTGGATGCATTGAATTCCGTTAGGACAGAGAACAGTCATGTAATTCTGATGGCTCCTGCAGGCAGACAGTATGAGCAGAGCATGGCTCACGAATATGCATCTAAAGAACATCTCATTATCCTGTGCGGACATTATGAAGGAATGGATGCCCGTATCTATGATCATGTGGATGAACTGATATCCATCGGTGATTATGTACTGACAGGAGGAGAACTTGCCAGCATGGTCATTTCTGATTCTGTGATTCGTCTCTTGAAGGGATCAATCAAGGATGATTCGGCCAATGATGAATCCTATGAAAACGGACTTCTGGAATATCCGCAGTACACTCAGCCGGCTGATTATAAC
>SABF01000379.1 GCA_009929095.1 Erysipelotrichia bacterium | reverse complement strand
AGCATATGGTGCAGATGCTCTTCAGAAGACGGCTATGGCAGGCATCATTGGTGTCCTGCTGGTCATCGCTTTCATGATCTATCAGTATCGTGCAGAGGGTGTACTTGCCGGTATTATGCTATGTGCTTATATCTGGGCAGTATTCGGAGTCTATTCTCTGATGGGCGCTGTATTCACACTGAGCGGAATAGCAGCACTCGTACTTGGCGTCGGTATGACAGTAGATGCCAATATCATTACATATGAACGAATCCGACAGGAACTGTTTAAGGGCAGATCCATTCGCTCGGCAGTTGCAGAAGGTCAGAAAACTTCTTTCTCAGCGATCTTTGATGCCCAGTTCACTACACTGCTTGCTGGTCTGATCATGTACTGGTGGGGCAATGGTACAGTCAAGGGTTTTGCGACGATGCTAATCATTACGGTCATCATGACTCTCGCACTTAATGTCGGCCTATCACGAAGCATGCTGAGTCTGTTCGCATCTTCCGGTATCGCTGACAATCATCCAACATGGTTCGGTGTCAAGCCGGATCAGATCCCAGATGTGCAGAAGGGGCAGAAACAGTTCTATTTCGGCGGCAAGCAGCATGACTTCCTCAAGGGGACAGGTCTGATGGTCAAGTGTGCCATTGTCATTATTGTCGGGGCTGCTGCAATTGGCATCATCTTCTCAGCACAGAACAAGGGATTCATGAATCTTGGCATTGATTTCTCCTCTGGTACTAAACTGACAATTGCCTCAGATCATGCAGTGAACGTCAGCGATGTCAAGGCAGAGATGGAGTCCCTCGGATATACCTCCTTCAGCTATCAGTCATCCGGTGATACTTCTGTCTATGCGACAACGAAGTCTTCACTATCCACCACAGATCTTGCGACAATTAAGTCGGCATTCAACAAAATCTATGGTCAGGAACCTGGCGACAATGTCGTTACTCCGGTTGTCGGAAGAGATCTTGTGCGAAATGCCTTCATACTGACCCTGGTTGCCTGGGCTGCAATGCTTGCATATGTAGCATTCCGATATAAAATTGACTATTCTGTCAGCTGCCTTCTGGCACTGATACATGACGTACTGATCACCTTATCAGTATTCATTATCTTCCGCCTGGAAGTAAACACAGAACTTATCTCTGTGCTTCTGACGATCATCGGCTACTCCATCAATAACTCAATTGTTGTCTTTGACCGGGTTCGTGAACTGATTGATGAAAGCGGCAAGGCAGTCAAAAAGGAAGACTACTACGGTATTGTCAATGATGCGCTGAACAAAAACTTCATGATGTCTATGTTCAGTTCCATCACAACGCTGACGCCTGTAATCCTGCTGATTATTCTTGGATCAAGTGCAATCTTCACGTTTACCTTTGCAATGATGATCGGCTTGATTGCCGGTACACTGTCGTCACTGTTTATTGCTCCGGGACTGTTTGTCTGGATTCGCACTCACTTTGAACAAAAGCAGAAGAAAAAGAACAGTAAGGATAAGAAAAAAGAAAAACTTGATGAATATACCATCAAGGGCATCAACGCCTGAGCAATGCAGGTCATAGGGACAGCGGATCAATGCTCTGCTGTCTCTTCTTATGGA
>SABF01000378.1 GCA_009929095.1 Erysipelotrichia bacterium | reverse complement strand
CCATTAACGTGGCCGGCTCGCTGCGCATGCACAGTTACCGCATTATGCTGGAGCAGCACAGTGATGGTGACGATGAGGTGGTTCGCGAGATTTTTAACAATCCGGTTATGCTGAATGTTATAACCACCACAGGCATGAGCAGCCTGTTTGAACAGTTAAAAAATGACTGGACGGAATTGCATCAGTTAATTCACCGTTCCGATGAAAGTCAGGCCAAAAAAGTTATCTTTCTGAACCGGTTTGTTAGCAATATCAATGATCTGGTGTTAGGTATTCAGCAACATGCTGAAAGTAAAATCCGCACCCTGAGGTTATTTCAGATTCTGGCATTTTTTATTACGGTAGCGCTGTCAGCCATCATTATTTATTGGATTCATCGGCGCTTTACTCAACCCCTGCACGAACTGACCAACATCGCCCGGCAAATAAGCCGGGGAGATTTTTCCTGCAGCATCTCTGTTAATAAAGATGATGATGAACTAGGCCTGTTGTCACGTTCCTTTGAACGTATGTGTAAGGCCATTGCCTATATGTACGAATCATTGGAAGCCCAGGTGGAAGAGAAAACCACCGAACTGCGCAACAGTAATAAAACCCTGGCGTTTTTGTATAACATTGCCCGCCGGATTACTACCCACGAAATTAACCGCAATGATTTCAGCAGCATTGTGCAGAGTTTAAGCGACATTACCGGCCTGACTGATATCGAACTGTGCCTGCTGACAGAAAATGGCGACATTCCTTACCTGCAGATTAATGGCAATAAAAGCACTGATCATAACTGCCAGCAACGCGATTGCCGCGAATGTATGCACAGTGAAACCAGCTTCCGTAATGAGCTGCACTACCCGGTTATCCGTGAAAATATAGAGCACGGGGTGCTGGTCATCCGTAACCCACCGGCTCATCTGGAAGCCTGGCAGCACGACCTGCTGGTCTCGGTAGCAGGAATGCTGGCCATTGCTCTGACACTGCAGTCGGAAGAAGAAAACATCCGCCGCATTGCACTGATGAACGAACGTAATGTGATTGCCCGGGAACTACATGATTCACTGGCGCAGGCACTTTCTTATCTGAAAATTCAGGTCAGCCGGCTGAACCGTTCCATCGGCAAAGAAGACTACGCACTAATGATGGATGTTTCTGCAGAATTGAAACAGGGGCTGGATTCTGCCTACCGGCAACTGCGTGAATTACTGACCACCTTCCGCCTCAAAGTCGATGGCCGTGGTCTGAATGAAGCATTGATTAAAACGGTTAACCAGTTCCGTGAACAATCCAATATGCAGATCAGCCTGAATTATCAGATTATGAATATTCCGCTGACCTCGCAGGAAGAAATTCATCTGCTGCAGATTATCCGTGAAACCTGCCAGAACGCCATTCACCATTCTCAGGGCAACAGCATCCGCATTCAGCTGAGCCGTTCAGAACAAGATGAACTGCTGCTGCAGGTGGAAGATGATGGCATTGGTATTGGTACATCGCCGGAAAAAACCAACCATTATGGCATGGCGATTATTAAAGAACGGGCCGAACAACTGGGTGGCAACATAGAAATACGGGCGCTGGCAGAAGGTGGTACCGGAGTGTATT
>SABF01000377.1 GCA_009929095.1 Erysipelotrichia bacterium | reverse complement strand
GGACACTGCTGAATGAGTTGCCTTCTCATACTGCGCTGGCAGCGATCGCAGCGATTGCCGATGTCATGCCGCTATGGAAAGAAACAAGAAAAATTGTCAAACGAGGTCTGAATGACCTGCGTCAGGGTGCGTTGCCTGCAGTAACTGCACTGCTGTATCCTGGCACTGCCATCAATCAGACAGCTCTTTCATTTCAGATTATTCCGAAATTGAACTCGGTAGGCAGGATGAATGATATATCCAATGTAAATACACTGGTTCCATTTCTGTTGATGACGGATGGTGCTTCAATCAGCCGCTATGCACTGCAGCTGAATCAGGTCAATAATGCCCGCAGAGATCTCTCTAGGAAGATGACCGATCAGGCAATTGAAATGATCCATGAAGAGGACAATTTTGAGCTACTGTATCGACCTGATTTTCAGGAAGGTATCTGCGGCCTTACTGCAGGCAGAATTGCCAATCAGTATCATAAGCCGACCATTGTACTGTCTGCTTCTGGAGGAATGATCAAGGGAAGCGGAAGAAGCACGGCCGGATTTGATCTGTATTCCTTTTTTAATGAAGGGTTTGAAGATCTTCTGACAGCATTCGGCGGTCATGAAATGGCCGTTGGAATTTCCATGAAGGAAAAAGATTTGGAGCAATTCCGGCAGCGAGTTGCTGAAAAGATGACAGCAATGAATTATTCCTATGAACTTCCGGTGTCTGAAGCTATCCTGATCAGAAGTGAAGACATGACGCTGGATGAAATTGCATCCCTTGAGGTGCTTCAGCCGCTTCCGAAGGAACTGGGTAAGCCGATGTTTGCTATCCGCAGCCCAGCGATAGCTAAAGTGTTTGAAAGTCCCAAGGTTGCCAAATATACGTGCACTGCAGCAAACGGAAGTTTTGATGCCGTGCTGTATCAGAGGCTGGGGCTGGAAAAACCAGATGCACCGTCACTCTTTATCGGCAGTATTTCCATCAATCGCTGGCGCAATCAGATTACACCGCAGATGGAACTGAGCTGGATTGAGTGAATTCTTCATTGTTCATGCAGTAAATCGCGGTATAATGAATCTATCTTTTTTTGGAGGAGAATATATGGCTTTGGATCTTGAACAGTATATCGCATCAATTCCTGATTTCCCGGTTAAGGGAATCATGTTCAGGGATGTTACGCCGTTGATTGACGATCCTGCTGCGTTTCATGAAGCAATCGATCGTATCATAGACTTTGGTCATCAGGTCAATACCCAAAACCTCCGCCGCGCCGATGGCGATGCAGGAATACCCGCCAAAATCGCAATAGATCTGTATGGCGAAAAGCACGGTCGCTACAACCAGCGTATAGCCCGCGTATGCCTGATACTGCCCGTAAACCTGATCTACCAGTATGGCTGCGCGGTCGGCGATCACCATTTTTTGAAATAACCCCCAGAGCATCATCAACAGCCCGCTGCGCATACGCTCAAAGCTGAAGGTGTGCGTGACCTGTAGCTGTGAAAGCAGGTTTTTGCTCCGCTCAATGGGACCTGCCACAAGCTGGGGAAAAAAGCTGACAAACAGTGCATATCGGAAAGGGTTGCGCTCGGCGACGATCTCCTTGCGGTATACATC
>SABF01000376.1 GCA_009929095.1 Erysipelotrichia bacterium | reverse complement strand
GTCTTCGGGTAGTCGGAGAAGCTGTAAGTGGCGAACAGGCAGTCCAGTGGTTCAGAGAAAACCAGGCCGATGTCATCCTCATGGATATGAACATGCCTGGTATCGGTGGACTGGAAGCAACAAAAAAAATACTTCGTTTTAAACCTGATATCAAAATCATAGTATTAACTGTTCATACTGAAACACCGTTCCCGTTGAAAGTAATGCAGGCCGGTGCTGCAGGCTATCTGACCAAATGTTCTGCACCGGACGAGATGATCCACGCTATTCGTGCAGTTAATTCAGGTCAGCGCTACATCTCCCCTGAGATTGCTCAGCAAATCGCATTGAGCCAGGTTTGTACTCCGGTAACGGATAATCCCTTTAAAGCGTTGTCTGATCGTGAAATGCAAATCACCATGATGATCACCAAGGGTGATAAAGTTCAAGATATTGCAGAAAGCCTTAATCTAAGTCCGAAAACAGTCAACAGCTACCGGTACCGTCTTTTTGAGAAATTGAATATCAACGGTGATGTTGAGTTGACAAGAATGGCTATCCGTTACGGTATTTTGGACGCAGAAACGTTATAGAGCATCCAAAGGATCGGCATTGAACGCGACGACTTCATCCGGATTTGATTATCAGCGATTTCTCAAGGTAGTAACTGAACAGCCCGGCGTTTATCGAATGACCGATAGCGCAGGCTGTATCATTTATGTCGGGAAAGCCAAGAATCTTAAGAAGCGATTATCCTCCTATTTCCGGACTAATGTTGATAGTGCAAAAACCCGTGTACTGGTCAGCAATATTGCTGATATTCAAGTCACTGTCACCCTGACGGAAACAGAAGCGCTAATACTTGAACATAATCTGATCAAGCAACACCGACCTAAATACAATATTTTATTGCGCGATGATAAATCCTATCCCTATATATTTTTATCATCACATCAGCACCCCCGCCTCAGCCTGCATCGCGGTGTCAGAAAGCAGAAAGGCGAATATTTCGGGCCCTACCCCAGTGGTTATGCGGTTAAAGAAAGCCTGCATGTCATACAAAAGATCTTTCCGATACGCCAATGCGAAGACTCGGTTTATGCCAACCGTTCCCGCCCTTGTCTGCTTTATCAACTGAAGCGTTGCAGCGGGCCGTGTGTTACCGGATTAATCAGTGATGAGCAGTATATGGAGCAGGTTAATCTGGTTCGGATGTTTTTACAGGGGAAAAACCAGCAGGTTATTGCTCTGCTGGTTAGCAAAATGGAAAAAGCCAGCAGTGCGTTACGTTTCGAAGAAGCGGCCAGCCTGCGGGATCAGATCCAGAATCTGCGTAAAATTCAGGAACAGCAATCTGTCAGCGGCAATATATTTGATGATCTGGATATTATAGGTACGGCCATCAAAAATGGTATTGCCAGTGTGCATGTACTTTTTATACGGCAAGGAAAGGTGCTTGGCAGCAGAAATTATTTCCCATCACTACCTGCAGATAGTGATGTTTCTGAGTTGCTATATGCATTCATTCAACAATTTTATCTTTCTGACGTATCCGGACGGCAACTGCCAAAAGAGATCATCCTTGATCATAAAATGGAGGACGAAGATGATCTTTCTGAAATGC
>SABF01000375.1 GCA_009929095.1 Erysipelotrichia bacterium | reverse complement strand
GTTTTGAAACCGTTCGGAGTGTACTGCATGTAAATCTCATTTTTTCCTTCTGACAATGCAATTCCCGTTAAACCGCCGCTGACACGATAAGTCTTTATCTCTGTACCATTATCCGTCACTGTCCAGCCTTCATCATATGGAATAGAAAGCACTGTAAATCCAGGTTCTGATGTTTCAATTGTAGCATCTAGAGTGTTAGACCCTTTTCTTGCCCATTCGAAAGAAACAGTTTCGTTTCCGAGAAGACTCTCGATTTCTTTAATATCTTCTTTTTTAGCAATGATCGATTCATTCAAGATTGAACTGTCACCCCGATACTCTTCATATGAGATAACTTTTGAATATGTCTTGCCGAGATTCACATAGTTGTCATTTTCAAATACCTGATAGCCATGATACTCAGACAGATAATGATAGTTTCCGCCTTTTGGCAATCCTGATTCATCTTTAACCACTGCATACTTGCCAGAGCAGAGGCTGATGATATCAGAATTCTTAATATCAAAGGTCCAGTTCAGATAAGCGGTAATACTATCAAGTTTTTTCATGTCGTTCAGGCTGGAAGAATATGTAGAATCATAGGCACTGAATGCCATGATTCTGTTATTCATGCTCAGATTGATTGAATAATCCCAGAATACAGTAGAAGTATCAATATAGGTGCGGTAGAACTGAGAACTGCTGTTAGGATCAAGTTTTTCCAGATACTCATTGAACTCGTCTGGGTAACCTAATGAATGCTCCACAGAATTAACATATTCCTTTGACTGTCCAACAAAAAATGGTGTGCCATAAAAGCTGAAGTAAGTCACAAAACACAGTTCCAGTATAGAGATAATGAATACTTCCTTCTGCTTCTTGTGCAATGTGAAATACCAGATCAGTATCAGGAATCCTGCAGATACCAACAGCAGAACATATTCCGGAAACAAACTGCCGATTGAAACATTGGAGACTGCAGCCATGAGCAGAGGTCCGCCAAGCAGTATCAATACTTCAGCAGGAAGAGACTTCTTCAGCAATGCAGTATTAAAGCAGTTCATATCCTCCAGATATGGAAGACCCATAATAAGCAGAAGAATCACCGGTCCCTGCATCCAGCGGAAAGAAGGCTCAGAAAAACCGTGCATGAACGAGCATAAAACTGGAAACAGTGCAAACAGGGTAATGATCAGCACTGCAATTCGATTGGCTTTATGATCGGCATTCTTTTTGGATAGAAGCTGAGGGAACACCAGTGTCATGATTGATCCGCACCAGAGAAATACTGCCATGACAGAATTGTTTGGAGATACGTAGGAATACAGAGTTCCGATGGCTGATGTGCGGTTGGCAAGCATGCTTGCAGGTGTAATAAGACCAATGAAATAGTTTATGTACGGAAGAAGGCTTTCATAGACAAATACTGCACTGGATTCTCCAACCCGCTCATTGGTCATGATATACATGGCCTCCGGAATCAGCACTACACCGCAGATCATTGCCCCGATTGCATAATATCCGATCAAAGGCAGTGCTTCATTCATAAACTTCTTAAGCGATCCATGAGTCTTCTGATACTGATACAGGAAGTACAGAATTGTAAAGATTGAGATACTGTAGAA
>SABF01000374.1 GCA_009929095.1 Erysipelotrichia bacterium | reverse complement strand
ATAATAAGTACGAAGTTTCTGAGCCTGTTCTTCTTTTGTTGCATACAGTTCCTGGATAATCGGGAGCATGCTCCACATATATCCGAATGTCTGCATGTGTTCATGAGAGAAGCAGGTCAGGTTTCCATACCACCAACGCCAGAATGATTTATTAAGCGTTGACTTGGCGATTTTCTTATCAGTAGTCATTGTTGTCATGTCAGATGTCCTCCTCGTCGTTGCCGCCAGCTGCAGCTTCAGAAGCAGCTTCGAGTTTGTTGATCTTAATCTGATAATTGATCAGAGAGAAGACAGCACCGACTGCAGTAGCAGCCAGCAGAGTCAGACCCATTGACTTTGCAATTGCGAAGCCAAAGATGAAGTAGATAAGATCAACAGGCTTGGAAACAACGGAATTCAGCAGGATTGCGATACCTACTGCCGGTAGCAGAGAACCAAGCGTGAAGATTCCCCTCATATACCATGAATCCATAGGCAGTGCATCCTTGAAGGATGTAACAGCGCCGGATCCATAGAAATCAATCAGCATAACAGGAATGAGTGAGATGAAGATGTGTGAGATAATCGGCATCCATGTTTCAACAGCTGTAAGGATTTTGAAATTTCCCTTATCCAGCTGAGCCCAGCCGATGTGCTGCCATATAAGGTTCATCATAGCAGTGCCGTAGAACTGAACTGTTCCGACGGTTCCTACCAGAGCACCCATAGCGCCTGCAAGTGACTGTGCTTCAGCACCGCCGAGTTCGAGACCCTGCGATTTAGCTGTTACATAAGCCAGTGGAATACCAATATAAGATACTGCACGCAGATCGGCCGCTACTGTTCCGCCTGGGGTAACAAGAGCGATATAGATAATCTGCATTGGAATGGCAATTTCGATGCATCCCTTAACGTCGCCGAGAATCAGGCCTACAAACAGTGAGGCGATCAGCGGACGGTTAAGAGTATAATTGCCAACTGTAGTGCCGAGGCAAGCGATGGTAGATGCTGCTGTGCAGGACATCAACCCGAGCATAAATGCCTGGAACCAAGTAATTGACATACTTGAAATTTCCCCTTTCGTTTAGTATGCAAAACGTTTTCTTTGATTCTATCAACCTTCGGTTATGCTCTCCCTTCAGTAGCCGAATTTTGATCTGAACTTTGGCCATGAGCCAATTGCTGTTTCCTGAAGCAGTGCAAAATAGACATCGTAACCAGCATTGGTCATTTTCTCACAGGCTTCAGCTTCTTCCTGAGTGATTGACTGGTTCTGTCCAAGTTTCACAGCACCCGGGCGATCATTGCATGGTCCGATAACTACCCGTTTGACATCATTTGGCACGAATTTTTCGTCAACCAGAATTCTTGCCATATCAACTGGATTCTTTGTGATCAGGAAGTATTTCTTAGGACTCTCTTTCACCTTTTCACACTTCTCGCGGAATTCTTCTTCAGTCCAGATAAACACTTTTTTTTCTGTGGAAGCAATAAAGGACTTCTTCAGTACCGGTGTTGTCGCTGCTTTATCGTTTACAGCAACAATTCCATCACACGGAAATTCCTTTGACCAGCGGGTTACAATCTGCCCGTGAATAATACGGTCGTCAACACGAATAAATGAAATCATAAATTATC
>SABF01000373.1 GCA_009929095.1 Erysipelotrichia bacterium | reverse complement strand
TTATAGGAACCGGAATGCAAATCAATGATGCCTGAGATGCGCGGCGTATAATTCGGTGCATCATCTTCAAACCGGCGTCCGGACAGAGCAGCCTCAAAGGCATAGCCCGGATAGCGGTTTTCCGAAATATATTCATAGATCGTATCGGTCTGATTGCCGTTTGTAACAATTGCAGTGCTGCCAGTCGTACGCACCGCATTATAGATAATCAAATGCGGGTCTTCCATTTTCGATGGGTCTGCCGCTACTGTGCGAATACCGTTTCTGTCCGGCAGTGCTTCAAAGATCCGGTTGCGGCTGTTGGCACTGCGGCCCATGATCCAGTAGGCAATCATTGCATTGGATCCGGACGGTGAAATGCCAATGCAGATACCGCGTCCGGGATACTCATTTCCCTGAAGATACTTGAAGAGATTTTTTTTCATTCTGCTGTCCCTCACATTTCTCCATTGCATACCATAGCGATGGCTTTCGGCAGAAGCACCCATTCTGCTTCTGTCATCACTCGTTTCTGCAGTACTTCCGGTGTATCATTCGGCTTTACCTCTACTGCCTTCTGCAGCAGGATCGGTCCGCCGTCACATTCTTCGTTTACAAAGTGCACCGTTGCACCAGTTACCTTCACACCTCTCGCAAGTGCTGCCTCATGAACTTTCAATCCATAGAAGCCATTGCCGCAGAAACTCGGAATCAGACTTGGATGTACATTCAGAATCCGGCTGGGATATGCCTGTATCACTTTCGGACCAAGTACAGAAAGAAATCCGGCAAGGACCACAAGATCAATGTGATGTTCCCGGAGTGTCCTGATCAGTGCTTCATCAAAGGCAGTGCTGTCCGGGTAATCTTTTTTTCTGACAACGGCAGAGGGAACGTGGAA
This sequence comes from Erysipelotrichia bacterium, assembly GCA_009929095.1. Classification (GTDB taxonomy): domain Bacteria; phylum Bacillota_I; class Bacilli_A; order Erysipelotrichales; family Erysipelotrichaceae; genus Bulleidia. The sequence continues at coordinate 741 of SABF01000373.1, read as the reverse complement.
ATTCTCAGCTCTTTTCAGAGCATAGATATCCGGCCTGCTGGCGAGCACCAGCGTCACTTTCCCATTGGGATTCTCACCGCGTGCTTCACTTTCCAGAATTGCCTGCAGATTGGTTCCGCCTCCGGATACCAGCACGGCAATATTCATCATGAAAGATCCACTCCTTCGCCTTCAGCAATTATTCCGAGGCGATAGGCATCCTGATGATTTGTCTTGAGAATTTCAATGCATCTGTCCGCATCTTCTGCAGCTACTGTCATGATCATTCCAACACCCATATTATATGTATTGAACATGTCATGCTCCGAAATGGATCCGGTCTCTGCGATCAGATCAAACAGTGATGGAACACGGACATCTGCCTTTGCAATCTTTGCACAGTATCCCTTTTTCAGACTGCGCGGAATATTTTCAAAGAAGCCGCCGCCGGTAATATGAGATACTCCCTTGACTGTCAGTTCCTTCATAACTGCAAGCACCGGTTTTACATAAATTACAGTCGGCACAAGCAGGGCTTCACCAAGTGTGCAGCCGAGTTCATCATGATATTCCTTCAGTACTTCCGGGTGATTTTCCAGATCAAATACTTTGCGTACAAGCGAGAATCCATTAGAATGCACCCCGCTGGAAGGAAGTGCGATGATCACATCGCCAGCCTTCATTGTGCTGTTGTCCAGAATTCTGGATCGATCCACCGCTCCGACTGTAAAGCCAGCCAGATCATATTCATCTTCCGGGTAG
>SABF01000372.1 GCA_009929095.1 Erysipelotrichia bacterium | reverse complement strand
GTTCATTCCGCAGTGAGAAAGAAATACGCTGCAGTGCTGAAGAATCTCAAGCTGATTCGTGAATGGCAGCGTCTGCACGTTGGCCGGAATCTCACCAAGATCTTCAATTCTGATATTTCGGCCGATGGACACGATTGCCGGCTTGGCAATTTCCTTCAGTGCCATAAGACAGTTTCTGAAGAATTCCAGATTCTGATTGTTTACCGTACCAAGAGAAACATAGATGCACTTCGTCTGCGACTCCACCGGGGGCAGGGCAATTGAAGGACCGACAAAAGCATACTGATCACCGAAGCTTTCTGAGCTTGGCTGAAACTGCTTTGAAGTATAAACAATCGTTCTGGCATCCGGCGAAGCTGAGATCAGATCCAGAAAATTCTTAACCGGATAGCCAGCCTGTCTCAGCACTTTAACATCCCGATTCATGGAAGGAATTGCCTTCAGCAGACCGATCATCGAAGGGCCGCTTCCCTTCATGATCTTCGCCGAGTCTTTATTGAACGCAAATGTAGTCATAGATGTGATATATGGGATATTCAGCTTCAGGGCTGCCATTCTGCCCCATACAGCCATAGAATCCGCAATGATCAGATCCGGCTGATATTTCCGGAGAGAAGACAGCACCGTTTCATTGACCGCCAGAGTAGATTCAGCCAGAAGATGGATGGAAAATGCCATATCTCTGCCAACCTTCTGCATGTCTTCCGGCTTACCTTCAATTGCACTTGAACAGGCATCCAGTGACACGTACTCTGCTTTGCATGCCTCAATCTTTTCCCGAAACTGCTCAAACGAATAATAGCGGACTAGATAATTTCTGCTGATCAGTTCCCTTACTACTGCAAGAGTCGGATTTGTATGCCCATATGCCGGGATGCAGAAGAATGCTATTTTTTTCATAAATTCCTTTCTCGATCTTTTGAACTTTTCCGCAGAAAATCAATTTTCTTTTCATATATCAGAACCAAATCCCGGTCTGCTGATCAAGCAGTTCACTGCGTTCCATCACAATGCCGCGCTCATGATTCGCAAGGAATTCCAATCTGCCCTTTCGCTCCAGCTCTCGCTCTTTCATTATTTCTGCTGCCTTTTTCATCTTTCTTCTGTGATTGCAGGCGCTTGCATACCTTGTTGTACTCTTGTGCAAACCGGCTGTCAATAAAGAGAACTGTCGCAATCATCCAGACAGTTCCGCATGCTCATGATGATTCAGTCGCAGTGCGTCATGATACGGATGATCTCCTCATCCGTTTCAACCATGCCTTTTGAAGCAAGCCGGCAGATATTCTGAATCGTGCTCTCCACGCCCCTTGATACAATTCCGTCTTCCCCGTAAAACTGCTGACCATTCTGATACATCTGAAATCCGAGGATGCCGGTCTCCACGGCTGATGCAATCTTGCCGGCACAGGAAGGTTTCGCTCCATCACATACAATACCGGATACAATAGCCAGCGAGTTTACGAGCGTATGAGCAATGGCGGTCTCATCTCCGCCAAGCAGAAAGGCGATGCCGCAGCCGGCAGCGGATCCGGCACTGACAGCACCGCAGAATGCCGAAAGCTCCCCAATCCCTGCTTTCAGATGAATGGCAGTCAGATTGGAAATCGTCAGTGCCTGATACAGTGTTTGAGGC
>SABF01000371.1 GCA_009929095.1 Erysipelotrichia bacterium | reverse complement strand
GTGGTGCTTCTCCAGATATCGGCGAAAAGCGAATCACCAATGTCATCCCAAGTTCTACTTTGCCGACAGGAAATCTCATTGGAACTGCAAGAGTAAAGTCGGTTACATATGAGTCTGGAACTCTTGGCACTGCATCTGGACGTCTGCGAATTTATCTTTATGATATTCAGATGAATAGCACGTGTGGTGGTATTCCAAACGTCAGAGGAATCTATTGTTCGACTCCAGTTCATTTCTTTGCAGATGTAGTACTGAATGGCATCACTGGTTCTACAGAACTTCAGCAAAAGCATGCAGATCCTCTTCTTTATCCGATTGGAACCAATTTTACCAGAACGATAAGAAGCGACAATGACTTATCTGATACATCTTTCACGTTCCAAAGAACAAATGAAAGCATCACTATCGGTTCTGATGGAACTTTTGATGTTTCAATAATCACATCTGGTGAACAGTTCGCTTACGGAGAGGGTCAACTTTCTTCTGCAGAAAAGCTCAACATCTTTGTGACTCTGACTGAGAATGCTGCGATTTCTCTTCCAGGAACCGTCAGTGGTTCAATCGGACAAAAGACTCTTACGGGCGTCAACACATATTTTACTCGTCTGAATGTTGGAGATAAGATTGAGATTGCTGATGTTGCAGAAACGTTCATCATCTCCAGCATCAGTAACAATAATACTCTCATCGTTGACAAGACATTTTCTGGCAATTTCTCAACCAAGACGTATGAAAAAGTCTACTATATTGGAGACTTCATTGATCTAAATTCTAAGGGTTCAGATGCCGGATTAACAAGAACCGCATCGGTGGATGTTTCAAGAAAGAGTCTCGCGATCAATCTGAAGGAGACATTTGGTGACACCATCAGTGCCACAGTTTCTTATCTTGCCTCTAGATCTTCTGCTCTCGAGATCAAGAAACTCCTTTATACCAACAGATTTGTAAAGATCGACTGTTCTTCTGTGGATTCTGATTCACCTCCAGATTTGACTCTGCCGATCAATCTCGGCATTTCTGACGTCTTCAAGATTCATCAGATCCGAAAGTCATCCGATCCATTCACGTCTTCAACTCAGGGAACCGATGTCACAGATGAATTTACATTTGACAATGGTCAGCGCGATGACTTCTATGATCATGCAAAGATTCAACTCAGACAAGGATTTTCTCTGACGGCGTCTGACTATCTATTGATCGAGTTGGATTATTTTGATCCCGATTTCACTCAGGGTGTTGGATACTTCTCTGTCGATTCATATCCGATAGACGATACAAAAGTCACTTCTACAACGATCTTTACTCATGAGATTCCGCTCTATAAGTCGCCAGAAACTGGAAGAACCTACAATCTTCGTGATTATCTAGACTTTAGGTCAGTCAAACAAAATACTGCAGTCAATTCAAGTACTGTTGCTGGAGCGTCGATCAATCCTGCTGTATCTAGTGAATTCAAGAAAGCTGCGAATGGATTAAGACTTGCATTCCCGTCTTCTTCCATCTATATTGATTATTCATATTATCTGGCAAGAAGAGACATCGTTGTTGCTACGATCAACAAGACGTTTGAAGTCATTCAAGGAACTTCTGCAGTGTTCCCAGTGACTCCTCCAATTCCAGAGAGCGTCATGGGGCTTGCCG
>SABF01000054.1 GCA_009929095.1 Erysipelotrichia bacterium | reverse complement strand
AACGGTAGTAAAGGAGAATGAATTATCTTCATCATATTGGCAGAACCTTCACCTGTCGGATATCCGGCAGTCAGAATGATAAGCTGCCCTGGCTTAATACCGTAGTCTTTTGCGAACAGACAGGCAAGGTCATCATCATTTGTCATATTATTCTGCACATCTGAGAAAATCGGTGTCACCCCCCAGTAGCTTTCAAGCTTGCGCTGAGTGCTTCTGGTAAAGGTAATTGCAAGGATAGGAACGCACGGACGGAACTTTGAAATACGTCGTGCGGTTGTGCCGCCCTGGGTAAAGGCGACAACTGCACCAATATTTTCAAGCGACAGTGTTGAATCGGACACCGCAATGCCAATTGCATCCTGGATGGTACGGTTGCCGGATCGTTTGGATATTTCAAGACGATCACGGTAAGGGATAATGCGTTCAGCCTCTTCGCAGATCTCAGACATCATCTCGCATGACTCAACCGGATATTCACCGGCTGCAGATTCAGCGCTCAGCATAACGCCGTCACTGCCATCCAGTACGGCATTGCAGACGTCAGATGCCTCAGCACGTGTACAGCGCGGGTTATGAGTCATGGAATCCAGCATATGAGTTGCAGTAATTGCCGGCTTGCCGATCACGTTAGCAGCTTTGATGATCGCTTTCTGGTATACCGGTACCATCTGAGTAGGAATCTCTACGCCAAGATCACCGCGGGCTACCATGACTCCGTCAGCTGCTTCCAGAATTTCATCCAGATTGTCAAAGCCTTCCTGATTCTCAATCTTTGCAATGATCTGAATATGCGGTTTTCCTTCTTCGATCAGTATTTTACGAATCTGATTGACATCAGAAGCACGGCGAACAAAGGATGCAGAGATAAAATCTACATCATTCTGGCAGCCAAAGCGAAGATCTGCTTCATCCTTGACAGACAGAAACGGCATGGAGAGTTTAACTCCCGGGCAGTTGCAGCCTTTCTTTGAGCTGATCGGTCCTGACACTTCAACACGGCACTTGAGTTCCTGACCGTCATTTTCCAGAACAGTCAGCCGCATCTTGCCATCATTGATCAGAATCGAGTTATTTGGTTTCAGATCCTCAAAGAGTTCCGGGCAGGCAATATGGAAACGCTCATGAGTTCCCATGATTTCAGCCTTTTCGACATAGACGATCTCGCCTTTTTTATAGTTCTCTGTATCATCCTTAAAATCGCCAAGACGAATCTCAGGTCCTTTAGTATCCAGATCAACGGCAATATTAATTCCAGTCTCTTCCGAGACCTTTCGAACCATTCTGATGCGATTCAGATGCTCTTCATATGTTCCATGGCTGAAATTAAGACGGACAATATTCATACCAGCTTCAGCCAGTTTAGCAATAACTTCCGGTGTATCACTGGATGGACCAATCGTACATACTACTTTTGTCTTTTTAAACAGATGTGCACTCTCCATAATTACCTCTTTTCTATGTATTCTTAGAACCGGTTAAACCAGTCTCTCGAATAGGCGATACAGGCGTTTGCGACTCCGGCGCGGGCGTTCCAATGCTTCCTGAATCGGCATAGCAGTAATTTCGTCATCAATGATGCCGACACACTGACCGCCGATCCCCTCCATCAGAAGATCTACTGCCTTTTCTCCCATCTGAGATGCAAGCAGACGATCCTTCGGAGTCGGGCTGCCGCCTCTCTGGATATGGCCGAGTACAGTTGCTCTGCCACTGAATCCGGTGTTCTGTGATACCTTGCGTGCCAGCATATCACAGTCAACGATCTTTTCCGTTACGATGACGATCGCATGGTTCTTTTTAACAGCTTCGCCAAGATATCTTAATTTTTCAAGTACTTCCAGTTCATCATATCCGGTATCCGGTGAAATGACCAGTTCCGCACCGCAGCAAAGTGCAGTATAAAGTGCCAGATCACCGCAATGATTGCCCATGACTTCCACAATAGAGCAGCGATGATGGGAACTTGACGTGTCTCTTAGTTTATCAACGCATTCAACACAGGTATGCAGAGCAGTGTCAAAGCCGATTGTATAATCAGTTCCGGCAATATCGTTGTCAATCGTTCCCGGAAGACCAATGCAGTTGACACCCTTTTTTGTCAATGCCTGGGCTCCGCGGTATGATCCGTCACCGCCGATGACAACAAGCGCATCAATGCCAACTCGCTGAAGCTGCTGCAGACATTTATCCTGAACTGCTTCTTCCTTAAATTCCGGAAGTCTTGCTGAACCAAGCTTGGTTCCGCCGCGATCCAGGATATCAGATACATCTGAGCGAACCATCGGATACATGCTGCCTTCCAGCAGTCCTTTGTATCCATCATGAATACCATAAATTTCTATCCCATTGTTCAGGGCAACACGCGTCACAGCACGAATTGCCGCATTCATGCCCGGCGCATCACCGCCGGAGCAGAGGATACCGATTTTTCTAACCATTTCAGAATTCCTCCCAGTTAATCAGGCCTTAACATGATAGCATAAATACAGCTATTTGGAGCGGTTATCATCACGTCTATCGGCACCAATTAAGTGAATCTGTATTGAAAGCGCTTTGATTCTTTCCATAATTCTCGCTGCTTCCATAGTGTCCTCTCCATGACCCGTCAGGATGAAATGATTCTTCAGTGAACTAAAGTCATCATTTGAAGTAAACCATGTGCATCTTCTGTTCTGCATGCGGGCATCCAGAATTGACAGAAGAAGTGCACGATTGCGATCAGTCACTTCCTCGGCACCGATATCATCGATGACCAGAAATGAAGCATATGTCATTCGTTCCGCCTCCGTGCGGTATTCACCTGTACGGGTCAATGCAGAAACTCTGCCGCAGAATGATGGATAATGAACAAATGCACAGGACTCATTGCTGCGAGCATGATAATTACTTGCACAGGCAGCCAGATAGGTCTTGCCTGTACCCATATTTCCATAAAGATAAACACCGCGGCTGGCGATGCATGACTGCATAGAGGCATTCATTGCCTTTAGATAGCTGCCATTTTCATGGTCCAGTGAAATATTCTCAAAGCTGACTGTTTTCATATCTTCTGATAGGTCAGAAGTGAGATATCTGCTGCAATGTGATTCCTTTTGATCCTGCTCATCGCGATAGGGACAGCTTTCTATCGTTTCATTCAGAATTCCATCATAGCGAAGACCCGGCCGCATTCCTTTCTGCTTGATTCTGCATGATGAAAGAGAAGTACATTCAGTACAGACTTCGGTTCCTTTGCGCCACGAATCTATTCGAAACGCATCTGTTTCCAATACAGACGCAGGAATATTCTGGTTCACGAACAGCTGACGAACCCGACTGTCCATTTTCAGTTCTGCAATCAGTCTGGTTCTTGCTTCAGAAATATTCTGATCTTCATTGAATTGGCTGAACTCTGCTTTCTTCATTTTTTGTTCCTCATCTTGGCAATCATATCTTCTATTGCCTTTCGATCTTCTTCAGATACACTGCTGTTTTCAGCATTGACAATTTCTTCCTGAAGATTTTCCATATAAGACGGAAGCACATCCTTGCGCATCGGTCTGGTTCCCTTGAGCTGTTTCTTTGTTTCTTTGAATGCCTTGTCTCTTGTGTCCACACCATCTCTGGACCATTCACCGGCAATCATTTCCACAAAACTCCTGATCAGTCGATTCTGACTGACTTTCAGAATATATTCAATCATGATATTGATGATGTCTGGAGCAAACTTGTATTTAACCAGCAGGTTTTCGAGGATTTTCTTATCCGACTGTGATACCGGAGCACCATTCTGTTTTGCCTGCAGAAAAGATACCGGCGGCAGACTGTATATATCTTTTGCACTGTTAATGTCCGGATCACTTTTCTCAGCCAGGATCTTCAGTCCGTCACTGTCAAATGTCATAGCTGAAAGATTGACACAGCGCATGACAAGTATTCTCATGCGATCTGCAGAAAGCCCATGCACTGTCGCCAGCTTGCCAATCAGGTTCATGGTTTCCTGAGTGCGCAGTTCCGCCGGAAATACGAGGGCAGATGTAGTGGCTATAAAATGTTCATAGTCGAAATTGATTGCCGTATCATCATTGGAAAAACTGTATCTTGGCTCAATATGGCTTGATATATCTTCGATTTCGCTGCAGCGAGATCGGGTCGCATATGATACCGGGCGGGTAATATCTTTATAACCGCTGGTAGAAAGTCTTCCGGCCGCAAGTTTGGCAGAAGTCATATCAGATTCCTTCTTGCCCATGATTCTTGCATATTCCAGAGCGAATTCTCGACTGGATAGAAACCCGGCGCTGGAAAGCGGTGCATGAAGCAGATATACATAGCTGTTTTTCTGATCTCCATCCTGTTCAAATGTCCTCATCAAAAGCATCTCTTCCAGGTGAATTCTTGCTTTTTCCAGATCCTCTGCTGAACAGTTCATCAAGGCGCAAAGACGGCCATGCGTTTCCTGTGTATGCTGGTTTCTTCCCTCACTGTAAAGGGTCAGATACAGCATGATCGCCTGAGTTCCGCACAGAGGCTGGTACAGACTGCAGAGTGAGGTGATCAGGTCTGGTGAAAGAGTATCTTTACAGTCAATGCGATAGATATCCTTCGTCTTCAGTTCCATCAGTTCTCCCCCGTTCCTATCTCTGCTTTCAACTGCCTGATCCACTGTGCAACCTCATGATCCAGTTCCTTCAGTGTTCCATTATTTACAAGTTCATCATCAGCCAGTTTTCTCTTGGTATCAATATCAAACTGTGCAGCAATTCTGGCGGCAGCCTGTGCCTCTGTATACTCACGTTCCTTCATCAGCCTGCTGATTGCTATTTCACGGCTGCAGGTGACCAATGCAGTTCGGTCAAAGATATTCTGCCAGCCGCACTCAAACAGCAGCGGAATCTCAGCAAAGAAAAGCTGTTCATCTTTATGCTTTTTCAAATAGTTCAGCAGACCTTTCTTTACTTCCGGATGAATGATGTCATTCAGCGCCTGACGCTTAACTTCATCCGCAAAGATCAGTTCTGCTACTTTATGCCGATCAATGTCATCCTGTTCATCAATGATATCAGTCCCAAGCAAATCAATAATTTTCTGATAGGAAGGTGATGACGGATAATAGCAGATGCGTGAATACTGGTCCGCATTGAAAACATGCATTCCCCTTCTTCTCAGAAGAATCGAAACGGTTGTCTTCCCTGATCCGATTGTTCCTGTTAATCCAATACTTGTCATTTCAATCTCATTTCTGGCAGTTTGAACAGTAATAGCTGCTGCGGCCGCCGATCCTCTTCATCTTGATGTCTGATCCGCAGATTCGGCAGTGCTTCTGTTCATGCACCATACATTTTAGCTGGAAGCGCCCGGTAACGCCAAGAGAAGATGTATAAGTTCTGATTGTGGTGCCGCCCGCCGCAATCGCTTCCTGAAGAATCCGTCTGGTTTCAGAAACAATCATTTCACATTCCCGATGAGTCAGTCCTGCACAGCTTCTTCCTGGCCGGATATGACACGCAAAGCAGATTTCATCCGCATAGATATTGCCGATACCGGCGACAAAAGATTGATCCAGCAGAACACTCTTCAAAGGCGTCTTTCGACTATGACAATAACGGTATACATCGTTTGCATTGAATGCATCTGAAAATGGCTCCGGCCCAAGGTTATGAAAATGAAGCAAATCTGTATCTTTGGCAAGCAGTGTCATTCGTCCGAATTTCCGTGTATCGGAATAACGAAGCTGCTGATGATTCTTAAACTGAAATATTACATGAATATGCTTTGAAACAGGCTCATCATCATTCTGCAGATAGTACTTTCCTTCCATTCTAAGATGCGAAACAAGAAGAACATCATCCATATAGAACAGAAGATACTTGCCTCGCCTTGAGAATATGCGAAAATGCTGTCCTTCCAGCCTTTTCGAAAAAGCCGCTGCACTTCCCTCAATGATGCCTGGCCAAAGAACTCTGACCTGAATGATTTCCTTATTTTCAATCTTAGATTCCAATGTTCGGACAACTGTCTCAACTTCTGGAAGTTCCGGCATTATTTAGCCTCATACCAGTCATTGCCAACAGAGGTCTCCGCAGTCAGCGGAACTTTCAGTGCCATGGCATTGACCATTCCAGAATTGATAAGCTGTTTCATTGCATCAATCTCATTTTCCGGCACATTGAAAATCAGTTCGTCGTGAACCTGAAGAATCATTCGTGACTTCATATGTGCCTTTTTGATTGACTCATCAATGTGAATCATTGCAATTTTGATCAGATCCGCCGCTGATCCCTGCACTGGTGCATTCATGGCTGCACGCTTGCCGAATTCCCTGACCATATGATTCTTGTCATGGATTTCCGGAATGTTTCTTCTGCGGTGACACAGCGTTTCCACATACCCATGTTCCTCACAGAATTTAACCAGAGAGTCCATATAGATTTTTATCTTCGGATACTTGGCATAGTAAGTTGCTATAAACTCACCTGCTTCTTTACGGGTGACATCCAGCTGCTGAGCAAGACCAAAATCACTGATGCCATAGACAATCCCGAAGTTAACAGTTTTAGCTCTTCTGCGCATAAGTGATGTCACTTCATTTTCAGGAACATCAAAAATATCCATGGCTGTTTTAGTATGAATATCAATGCCTGACTTAAATGCTTCAATCATATGATCTTCATCTGCCATGCTGGCAAGCATCCGCAGCTCGATCTGATGATAATCGCTTGAAATCAATACACAGCCTGGCTCTGGCAGAAATGCCTTCCTGATTGTTTTGCCAAGCTCATCCCGGACACTGATGTTCTGAAGGTTTGGTTCACTCGAGGAAAGACGTCCGGTCTGTGTAGCACATTGATTAAAGATCGTATGAATTTTGCCATCCGGTGCAATATACTTCTGCAGGCCTTCGGCATACGTACTGTACAGTTTCTGAAGCTTGCGATATATCAGAAGATGTTCAATGATCGGATGCACACCGACAAACTGTTCCAAAACATCCGCAGAAGTACTGCGCTTTTTCCCTGTTGGCAACTGTAATTCATCATAAAGCACTTCAGCAAGCTGTTTGGGAGAATTGACATTGAATTCATGTCCGACTGAAAGATATATTGTTTTCTGCTCCTGATCTATTTTTGATTTCATTTCCGCGGCGATGCCTGCCAGAATTGCAGCATCACAGACAATTCCATCCTCTTCCATTTCCATCAGTATTATGGTCAGCGGCAATTCTATATTGCGATACAGGGATACCATATCGCAGGACTTAATCGTTTCGCTAGATGTGCGATATAGTTTCAGGATGCTGTATGCCTGTTCCTGAGAATATTTTGCCTGGTCTTCGAATATTGGCATCTTTGGCTTTGAAGGTTTTCCATATACCTCTTCGCGGCTCATTCGCGTATTCAGATCAAATGCTTCGATAATCTTATCGGTGCTGGTCAGAGAAGAATCCGAAAGACTGGCCATGATCATCGCGTCATCATTGAATTCAATTTTAATTCCGGCACGTCGTGCAAGATGCAAACAGCGTTTAATATCAAACCCTATTTTCTGAATTGACGAACTTAAGTAGGTCAGCAATGCGTTATCCTGTTTCAGCGCAGCAAGTGAAAGGTAGCAGCTTCCGTGTTCAGAAGCCAGGGCAACACCATAGATTTCTGCTTTCTGAAAACTGTCATCACTCTGATCAAGATAGATAGCACACGGCCCATCCATAAAACTCTTCGGACATGTATCGACAATCTGCATATGACAATCATCTAGAGTATCCGGCATTTTCCCTTCAAAGATGATGGATTCTTCTTTCTGATCCGTTTTCGCCTCATGTTCCAAGATGGTTTTTTCAGTTTCTTCAGTCTTCTGCTCTTCCATATTCGGATTATTCAGAAATGGTGTATAGCGCTTTACGAGACTCTGCATATCCACACTGCTGAAGAAGCGAATCAACGATTTATAATCGGGAATGAATGTACAGTCAGCCGCATCAAAGTTCAGTGTTACATCGCGTTTGATTGTAGCAAGCTGCTTAGAAAGCAGTGCAGAATCATGACCGCCCTGCACCTTAGCAGCAAGTGCTCCTTTCAGTTCGGAATCATGCGCAAGAACATTTTCAATACTTCCGTATTCTGACAGCAGCTTCAGTGCCGTCTTTTCACCTATTCCCTTGATCCCGGGGATATTGTCCGAAGAGTCACCCATCAGTCCCTTCAGATCGATAATCTGCAGCGGCTCAATTCCCATTTCCTGTTTCAATGTTTCTTTAGTCATTTCAGCCATGTCTGTAATCCCTTTACGCATCAGCATGACTCTGGTGGTATCATCAATCAGCTGAAGCATGTCATGATCACTGGACAGAATCGTCGTCATATAATCAGGCGATTGCTTTGATATCGATCCGATCAGATCATCTGCTTCAATATCCGGCATCTCAACCCACTTGATATGATAGCCATTCAGGTAATCACGTGCCATGCCAAACTGCGGTACCAGATCATCCGGTGCCGGTTTTCTTGTTCCCTTATACTCTTTGTACAGATCATGCCTGAACGTATGCTTTCCTGCATCAAAGGCAACCAGAAGACTGTCTGGCTTTACATAGTCAATTGCCTTCTGCATCATATTGGCAAACGCAAATACCGCATTGGTTGGAATGCCCTGAGATGTGGTCATTTTTGAACCATATGCTGTTGCGTAATATGCCCGAAACAGCATGGAAT
>SABF01000370.1 GCA_009929095.1 Erysipelotrichia bacterium | reverse complement strand
CTATTTGCAGTTGTCGACCAACACTGTGCAAAAGAGGGTTTTTAACTTATTGTAGAACCATGGCTCAATACTGTGGAAAAGAAGAACAATAGCTGTGATCATTGAGATGAGAAGCCAGAAAGCTGAAACGCATATGCCAAGCAGTCTCTTCATCATCTCCCTCACATGAAAGCATCAGGATACTTATCTGGCGCCTGCCATCATGCCCGATGCATTTCTTTCCGATAATACCACAGTTTATGTTCCTTGTATAGAAACTAAATGAAAATTGTTAATCCGAATTGTTAATCCGAAAGAGAAGCATCAAGAAATCAAGCAAAAGGAATACGACAGAATGCATAACAAAGCTGGCTGTCTTCTTCAGTTACTTAGAAAGTCATAATCAAAACGCTGAAATCTTTCAATGAAATCCAAATCAATCAACTCTGAACCAACTGCCTTGACAGAAACATTGCTCTGCATTTTCTTGAATACAGCTTTGTCTTCTATAGCAGTTACGAAGTTTTCTGCAGCATCCTTTTCAGCTTGATTATCAGAATGATAAACGGCAATCAGCGAAGTATAATAAGAAGTGCAATCGAATTCGCTGCTCTCTTCTCCATCGAATAGATTATCAACAGATATCCATATTTCGAACAGATCATCAAAAGAGCACTTCTTGAGGATATCTCCTATTTTCAAGTCTTTTACAACCAAATCATGGATAGCATTGGGAAGTTCAATCCGTTTGTATCTTGCAGCCAGCCAATTCGGAAGAATGGTTCTTTCCCTTTCTGGTTCGGGGATTTCTGCCGTTCGGCAGAAGAGGATTGTCACTTTCAATGGCCTTGCAGCCTATCATCTCAATTGAAAGTTCCTTTGCATTCAATATATCGCAAGGATGGCTGATTACCAAATAAATGGAATCATTCTCGTGAAAAGCGCCATGAATCAAATCCCCTCGTTGCATGCAATCCACCATCAGCTCTTATAGTTCCTCCAGTAAGCTGCAGTTCCAGCATTACCCTTATTGACAGGATCAATATCTTTGATCTTATTGAAAAGTTCTTGACGCTTCATTCGTACAGCCTTTTCATCTTCGCAAGCTGCAGAAGCAAGTTCTGTTACATCCATCCCCTCTGTTATGCACTTCGCAAGCGACATCCCATCTTCATCAACTTTGAAAAGAAATGACGAGGAGGAGGTTTCAATTCCATTATCCTTCATGGTTTTCTCTACCACAGAAAGAAGCCTTATTCGATTTGCAACAGATGAATTAGTAGGGCAGCTTCCTTTCATGAATGAATACATTGTAGGGCGCGTCACTCCCACCAGCTCGGAAAGCTGCGAGACAGACAGGCAGAAAGTCTTCTTTGCAGAAAGAAGCTGCTGATCGGAATGCTCAAAAGCACCAAACACCAGTTTTTTGCTTTCATTGCAAACGTTCAAACGGCATTCCAATGAAAATGAATAATTGAACAATGAAACCGGTTCAAAATAAACCGTATTTCTATCATTCAAGGCTCCCCTCTGGGCTCCATCTTCATTAAATGACAAGAAAACTCCATTAGGTACTGTACCAGTAGTAAATCTCTGATAACCATTGGATATGAAATTGTAATTGAAAACCAGAGGGTCAAGTGCCCAATCTGCATAGTTCAGCTG
>SABF01000053.1 GCA_009929095.1 Erysipelotrichia bacterium | reverse complement strand
GATGTATAGACCCGGGCATGCCTGCCAGGAAATGCCCTTCTGCGTGCTGTTTGAATCCTGTGCAATGGTCTTTGTATATTCATACTGGTTCTTCATATCATCAGCGGTAACACCGATGCTGTTCAGATCCAATGTATAGTCAGAATTTACATACTTCAAAATATAGTCAGCTTCAACAAGGAACATATCAACCTTGTCATCCGCAGCTGCTGAATCCTGATTCAGAAGAGCTTCGTCAAGAGCGTTCTGGTATGCGTTGTTATCACTCGGCGTTGTCACAAAGTTATAGGTGTATCCAGCCGGGAATTTATCAGCGTAATAATCTTCAAATCTTGTCTTGAACTCATCATTCCATACGTAGATATTTACAACTTTTCCGTCATTGGCATCCGGAGTAAATGTTCCAGCAGATGCTGCTCCGGCAGCTGTTGTTGCGGCAGCTGCAGATGCTGTAGCTGCTGGTGAAGCGGCGGCTGTACTGCTGCATCCCGCAAGCATTGTAACAGCCATAATTGCACTGAATGTGCCTTTCCAAACTTGTTTCATAATTTCTTCCCTTTCTTTGTGTTTTTCACAAATAATTCCTTTTTTATATGCATAATCCTGTTTCTGCTGCTTCCCCGTGTTTCGCTTTATCTATTTACTTGATCCTCCTGACAGACTCTCCGGCGATCAATGATCCTGGAATCACCATCTGTTCTGTAAATGTAGTCTTAGGATTCTCAATCGTTTGGATTAGTTTTTTCGCTGTCTCTCTGCCGATAGAATCCGCGTCCTGTTTGATTGTTGTTAGTTTAGGTTTCAGCATCTGCATAAATTTTGAGCCATCATATCCGCATATCGAGATATCATCCGGTATATGGAAATCAAGCTCTTCAATCACATTTATTCCGCCGATCACAGCAAGATCATCCGGATATAGAATGCAGGTAGGAACTGTTTCCAACTGCAGCATCTCTCTTGTGACTTCAGCAGCTCGGACTGAATCAAGATAATCAGCCTCCCGATCATAGCCTTCCGGTACCGGCAGGTTATGTTCCTGCATAAATCGGTAGAAGGCCGTAACTCTTGTTCTTGTAACAAAGGAATTGCTTTGACCGTGAATGAATGCAATTCTTCTATGTCCGCACTCATATACATAATTCATCAGATCATTCATACCTTTGATATTGTCGGATAGAACCGATGAGCAGTTATTGTGAATATAGTCAATCGTAACCACCGGAACTGTACTGTTCATCAGTTCAATGACTTCAGGATTGTCGAAATCCACACAGGCAATCGCAACTCCATCAACATTTCGATAAACGCAGTGTTCGTAATAGGTCATCTTTCGACTGCCGACACGGTCATTGATGAATGTGATGTCATATCCTTCCGATTCTGACTGTTTCTTGAATCCTTCCAGCACTGCTGAGAAGTATTCATGCGTCAGGCCGGAACTTGCTTCATCTACGAAGAGAACTCCAAGGTTATTGGTATGGTTCGTCTTCAGTGCTCTTGCGGCCGCATTGGGGAAATAGCCCATTTCCTCAGCTGCTGCTCTTACTCGTTTTTTTGTCTGAGCACTGACATCATTCTGGTCATTCAATGCTTTACTGACTGTTGCGACTGATACACCGCAGTGTTTAGCTAAATCTGCTAACGAAATCATGATCAGTGCTCCTTTTCTTATCTACTTAATCGTTTTCGATAACAACAATATAAGCGCTTTCATTTGGAAATGCAACAGTAAATTTAATTTTTTTATATTCCCGTATTTTTCTTCCTTATTATATTATTTTAGCCTATTTATGGGCATTATATCGAATTAGAGACAATTCAAGTATCGCCATGCATAATAAACTTGAATTGTGTGCCAAGGTAATGGTCTTAATCGATTTCGCATTTTCTGACAGCTGTCTATATGCATTTTTGAAATAACCATGCCAGTTTTGACATTTTCAGATACAGCACCTGATGATGCCAACAGGCAGCGGCTTCCAACGCTGACAGGTTCTTAAAAAGTAACGAAAAAACCCCTCTCGCCAGGGGCTTTTCCGGATTTATTATTATCAACAATAGAAAGGGGATTGAATCACGGAGTCTGGATAAGGGGGATCCGGCTATTCCGTACAGACTTTTCTTTGTCTGTACCCATATGATATGAAATACCTTACGCAGAATAATGTCATGACTGTGTGAATTTATGTGATTGACTAAAGAAGATCTGCGGCCAGCTTCAGAACTTTCGTGAAGATACCGGACGCTTTGTCTGCCGCTGCTGATATCTCCTCATGAGTCAGCTTCTGGTCCAGAATTCCAGCAGCCATATTAGTGATGCAGGAAATGCCTATGACCTGCATGCCTGCATGTCTAGCAACAATTGCCTCTGGTGCTGTAGACATACCAGCCGCATCTGCACCCATGGTTCTGAACGCTCTGATTTCTGCCGGCGTTTCATAACTCGGTCCAAAATACATAATATAGACGCCTTCCCTCAGCTCAATGCCGGCTTCTGCACATTTTTCATGCAGGTTCCGGCGCAGACTCTTCGTATAAATATCCGACATATCCGGGAATCTTGGACCAAAAGATTCCAGATTCATGCCACGCAGCGGATTCACTCCGGAATAGTTGATATGATCGCTTATCAGCATCAGATCACCAGGCCTATAATCCGTATTGATGCCGCCCGCCGCATTGGTCAGTATTATTGACGACACTCCAAGCAGGTTCATTACACGAATTGGTATTGTAATTTCCTGCTGGCTGTAACCTTCGTAATAATGTACACGCCCGCTCTGAACTACTGCCGTTTTGCCATTCAGCGTGCCAAACACAAATTCACCGCGATGTCCAGCTACAGTTGACACCGGCATACCTTCAATTTCTTCGAACGGAACCGAAACAGGATTCTCCAGATTCCTTGCAAAATCCGAAAGTCCGCTTCCCAGTACAATTCCGATTGAAGGAGCCGCATCAGTGCGTTTACGGATTTCAGACGCTGCCTTTCGGATTCGTTCTTCAAGATTTTCATTCATATAACATTCCTCACTTTCAGCCATATCACAGCCGCCAGCTGCACGAGCAGAATCATCGGGACACCAATGCTGAACCTGCCGTGAAGAGTCTTATGATGAAACACTTTCATACCAGCCAGAGCACCGACGCTTCCGCCCAGAGCCGCACATAGAATCAGTGTACGCTCCCGTATTCGCCAATGTCTGTGAATTGCATAATATTTATCCAGGCCAAACAGCATGAAACAAATGCAGTTAATAACTGCCGCATAGATCAGCAGTCCTTCATCAAGTAATGTCATGTATGTATTTTAGCATGCCTGCAGATCAGGATTCGATTATGATCTGAGCACTGCTGCCAAATGAACCGGGTTCGATATTCTTTTTGACTTCAATCTTGCGGTCAATTCTGCCTGAGAGTTCCTCAACGTGAGAGATAATTCCAATCAGACGATGTTCACCGGACAGTTTCTCCAAAACATGTACAGCAGAATCCAGAGACGTACGGTCCAGTGTGCCGAATCCCTCATCGATGAACATGGCATCTATTTCGATTCCGCCGGTCCGGCTCTGCACTTCATCTGAAAGACCCAGTGCCAGCGCCAAAGAAGCCTGAAATGACTCACCGCCGGACAGCGACTTCACTGATCTTTGCCGACCTGTATAGTGATCTATGACATCCAGATCCAGAGCATTATGGCTCTGCGCTCCCAAAGCCTCACTTCTGACAAGGTCGTAACGGCCATTGGACAGCATTTTCAGACGCAGATTAGCTCTGGAAAGAATCGCATCAAAGTATGCCATCTGTACATAGTCCTCAAGTGTAATCTTCTGCTTTCCTTTCATACCTGCCCCGGCAGTTTCTGCAAGCGACTGCATCAGCTGATATTTTTCCAGACTCTCCGAACCATTTTTGATGCATTCGGCAAGTCTCTTTCCTGCCTGTCGGTTGGTCCTGAGCGAACTGCTGCATTCGCTGATCTGATCCGTCAGTGACCTCTGAGCAGCTTCTGACTGTTTCTTTTCAGCCTGCAGTCCGGTGATCTGACGAAGCAGATCTTTAGAAGACATCATACGAATACTCTCAGAAATACTGTCCTCAAGATTTTTCATCTGAGACTGCATATTGATGATCGCATTGGCTGCATCTTCACTATTCTTTCGAGCTGTATTATATGTGTTATCACGTGCCAGAATTTCCAGTTCTTTCTGCTTCAGATGCTTCAGAGCATCCTCATAGTCCGTATAAGACAGTTTCTTTTGGAGTTCCTCAATCCGTTCCTGCATGTGCTTTAGGTCCGTAGCCATTGCTGTTCTCCGAGCAGCAGTTTCATTCTGTTTTCGTTCTGAAGCATCAATCTGTTTGCGAAGTTCAGGCAGTCTTTCATTCAGTATCTTGAAGCGTTCTGCTTTCTTCTGCGCATCTAAATAATGAGCTTTATATGCTTCTATCTCTTTCTTCACTGCCAGCAGCGCCGCATCCAGTGCACCATTTTCATGCAAAACACCGGCTGTCTCCAGTTCTTCAAGAAATGCCTGTTCTGCTGCTTCCTTCTTTTCCTTCTGTGAAGATGCAATGCTTCCCGAATTCCTGAAACGTGCTTCTGCATCTTCTTTTGTTTTCTGCGCTGCATCAACCTCATCCTGGGATGGAGTATAGCCATTCTTTTTTACGGGATTTGGATGAACAGTTGATCCGCATACCGGACAGGGCATATGGTCTTCCAGCTTTGAAGCAAGGATACCAGCTTGACCGGCAAGATATGATTTCAATAGATGTGCGTATTCCTCCGCACACTTCTGATAATCAGAAGAATCCTTTTTCAATTTTTGAACAGCCGTTTCGTATTCATCAGATGCATCATGGACACTTTTTCTTTTCAGCAAAGCTCGCTGAAGAGCATCCATTCGCTGATCCAGCTGAACACGTTCTGCTTTCAATTGACCAAGCTGCTCCATCGCATCTGCCAAAGAACGCAGTTCTTCCCGAAAGGATGTTTCCTGTGCTCTTTTTTCACGAATATCGGTTTCTGTCTTCATGAGCAATGTTTCTGAAATGTTAAGTTCTTCACTGATCTTCCGAGCTGATTCTTTCTTACTGCGCAGAATTTCGTATTCCTGCAGATGATCTTTTTCAGCTCCCAGATTATTTTTCAGATCGTTTATTTTCTGCAGCTCACCCTGTTCCTGCAATGTGCGGAACAAATTTGATGTATCTTTTTGTTTCTGTTTCAGAATCGGCAGTTCATAAAGAAAACTTTTATACTGATCATGCTGTTTCTGCGTATTCTCCAGTTTTCCAAGTTCAGCAGCAATATCACCAATCTGCTTCTGAATTGATATTTCCTGCCGTTTCAAATCGCCAAGAAGTTTTTCATCCTGAAAATTCTGCTCCGCGATCAGCGATTCCGCATCAGCAGCTCTGACATTCTCTCCTGCCATCTTCAGATCATTCAGTTTCTGTTCTGCTTCTGTCCCCTCTTTGACTTGGATGTCGGATATAATCCTGGCAATCTGTGTCCTTGTCTCATTCAGCTGAGACTGCAGTAAATTGGCATCGCTCTTCAGCTGATCCTGCAGAATCTTAAACTGATCAGTATGAAAAAGCTGACGGAATATTTCATTTCGTTTTTTTGTATCAGCATTCAGGAGCTGCTGAAAACTGCCCTGCGCTATCATTGCTATTTCCGAAAACTGCTGACGGTCAAGACCGGTAAGCTTCTGAATGGCTGCAGTAACTGCCGCATTGCCACTGACTGCATGACCATCCGAATATACCAGTTCTGCTGTCGGAGCTTTGTTAGACATGCGTACAGAGCCATTTTTTAATACTCTCTGTACCATATATGCCGGACTGCGATGTACATGGTACACCTTTTCCTGAAACATAAATTCCAGTTCCACATTGGTATCTGCTGCAGCATCTGCACACTGGCTTCTGAGCATGGATCCCGAGCGAAGATCTCCGCTGGCTTCCCCGTACAGTGCAAAAGCAATCGCATCAAAAATGGTCGTTTTCCCTGCGCCGGTATCCCCTGTTATCAAATACAGGCCATGATCACCCAGAAGAGAAAAATCGAGTTCAGTTTTTCCTGCATACGGTCCAAATGCAGACATCGTAAGCTTGACCGGTCTCATGCCTGCTCCTTTTCAAATATTCTGATAATTTCCTGTTTTGCAAGATTTCTTTGTTCTTCATTCATTGCCATACCATTCTGCAGCTCATAGAATTCTTCAAACAGTTCCAGCGGTGTTTTCTGCTCCACTCGCTCGGCTGCACTTATGACCATTTCACTGCGGGTTCTAGTATTGTCATAATCCAATCTCATCAGATATGGATATTGAGCTTTAAGTCTTGCTGCTGCATCCGGAATATCCTGTTCATCCTGCAGGATAATTCGCAGATAGCTGCTGCTGTGATCGCGGATACAGGTGTCCTGCATCACATCTGCAAACAGCCCGCTCAATTCCTCCATCTTTCTGAATGGTTTCAAAGGATGAAGATGAACTTTGATGTCACCCTTTTCTTTTAATTCAACGATCGGAACGCTCTTGATCTGATTCTCTTCTGCAAAAGAATAGCTGAGCGGTGATCCGGAATAACGCACCCATTCACTGCCAGCCTTCTGAGGACGGTGAATATGACCAAGAGCAGTATAGTCAAACATCTGAAACAAAGAAGATGCAACCTGATCCGTGCCGCCAACTTCCAATTCCTCAGAACCATTCTCATCTACCTGTGCACCAGCCACAAACTGATGCGCAATTAAAATATTGCGATCTTCCATGATCATCGGAGTATTGCCAAGCACATGCCGCATCGCTTCCTGAGTATTCTTGACAGGTGCTGATTCATCTGGCATCTTTCGATTGACCGCCGATGGTCTCAGATACGGTACGCTGTAGAAATGAACCGGTCCATACTCATCGAAAAGACTCAGGCAGGAAATACTTCCGTTATAAGTTCCGGCAATATGCACTTTGACACGTTCTAATAATTCGGACGCAAAATTAAGACGATCACCAGAATCATGATTGCCGGCAATTATGATCACTTCAATCTTCATTCTGTTCAGTTCATATAGAAATTCATTCAAAAGAGAAACAGCATCGGCTGGCGGGATGGGCCTATCATACACATCGCCGGCAATGATCACAGCATCAGCATGTTCCTGGGCAATAATATCTGTGATTTGATTAAGTATATATTTCTGATCTTCAATCATCGAATAATTATTGACATTCTTGCCAAGATGAAGATCTGAAAGATGTGCCAGTCTCATATGCTGCACCAGCCTTTCTGTATCCATTATAGCCGAAGGAAACTGTCTGTTTCAGGAATGATGTTATACGTCTTTTCGATAGCCCTTCAGCTTTGGCAGATCCCATTCATAATGAGCTGCCAGAAGACGGATTGCGGCAACAGTAAGAATTCCGGCGATTGCTCCCGCCTTAGGGAGATTCACACGAAGGAATATCAGTTCTGCTTCCGTTCCAATGATTGCTGCGACTGCATAAATATGCTTAGCAAAGATATCAGGCAGAACACTGACAATCATATCTCTCAAAAGTCCGCCGCCAACACCGGTAATCACTCCGGAGAATACGCACAGAAATCCATTATTGCCAAACATTGTCCAGGCTGTCTGAACACCCATAATAGTAAATACGCCGAGACCAACTGAATCCATCAGAAGAAGCAGCGATTTGCTGCTGGAGATATTTGCCAATCGGCCGTGCTTCATCTGAACTGCCGCAATCACAAACACTGCTAGTGAAGTGATGGTTGCAGTCAGTACATATAGTGGATTGCGAAACGCTGCTGGCGGAAAAACACCAAGCAGGATATCCCGAAAGATGCCGCCGCCGGTTGCTGTTATGATTCCCAAAAGAATAACACCAAGAAGATCCGTTTCTTTTTTCAGACCGGTCAGTGCTCCTGAGATTGCAAATGCAACTGTACCAATCAGTTCAAGTACCAAAGTTAGGTTTTCCATATTCTCCTCAAAATTATATAAAAATGTGCTGTATTTCGCCATACAAATCTGAATACTGCAACATTTTCAAAAATTTATTCAAAATATAGTGAATATTTTGAATAATGGATCATTTTCCTCTTTATTTATGATCCGCGCTTTGATATGATGCTGAATCAAAAGGGGGAAACAAATTATGAAACTCGTCTACAACATTGAAGACAGGCCAAGTTCTAAAAAAGTAATTGTTTTCGCATTCCAGCAGGTGCTGGCAATTATGGCCGCAACTATCGCAGTACCTCTGATTATCGGCAATGGCATGAGTACCGCAGCAGCTTTATTCGGTGCAGGAACAGGCACATTCATCTATATTTTATTCACTGCACGCAAGAGCCCGGTATTCCTGGGCTCTTCTTTTGCATTTATCGGGTCTATGTCTGCCGCATTCGCCGGAGCTGCCAGTCTTGAAGTCGGCTATCTTGGACTGATCATCGGTGCTGTATTTGCCGGACTGGTTTACGTCATATTTGCAATAATTGTCAAAAAGATCGGTGTCGGATGGATTGACCGACTAATGCCTGCAGTTGTCATTGGGCCGACAGTTTCCATTATTGGCCTAAGTCTTGCATCAAGTGCAGTTTCCAACCTTCAGACTTCAAGCGTGACTGGAGAGCAGACTAAATGGGCAGTGCTCTGCGGTCTGATTGCACTGATTGCAACAATGCTCTGCAGCACTTACGGTA
>SABF01000369.1 GCA_009929095.1 Erysipelotrichia bacterium | reverse complement strand
CATAAAGCTGGGCAATTCTAATTGCGAAAGTTAGAAAAAAAACGCAGAGATGCGCTTTTTTCAGTATATGGATTAGTTTGTGAAACCTCAGCCGATCACCACAATCCAGATCACAGCGACCAGCAGAATACCGATTCCGGAGATCAATACAATCATTGCAGAGTTGATCAGTCTGCTTCTGGAACTGCAGTTTGATTTATGGTTTTCCAGCATTTGTTCTGCGCTCAGCGGCTGCTCATCTGCATCGACTGTTTTTTCACTGCGCTGCCATTGAGAGATCAGTGACAGAATGACAGCAGATAGAAATAATGCCAGTGATACTGTAAGGATGATTCGAACGGCAATTCCACCGACCATATGATTGCTGACAATTAACAATACAGCTGGCAGAAAGGATAGCAGGACTGAAACTGTGCAAAGCTGCCCCGACTGTCTGATTAATTCCTTTTTTTTGTCCTCATAGTTCATTGTTTAACCTCGTGGTTTACATTCTATGATATTTGTCAGAGAAATAACAGTTAATTGTTTATTATGAGATGTGCTATGATTCTTTCACTGTTTGAAAGGGCAATCAAAAATGAGAATACTGATTACAAATGATGATGGATTTGATTCGAATGGCATTCGTGCTCTTGTGGAAGAACTGAGCTCTGAAAATGAACTGATTATCGCTGCGCCTGCTCAGCAGCAGAGTGCGAAAGGCCATAGTGTAACATTATTTTCTGATCTGGAAGGGGAACAGCGAGATTATCCGGGGACAGAGGCAGCTTGGGCAATCTGGGGTACTCCGGCGGACTGTACCTATCTTGGCGTCAACTGCATCATGAAAGATCATAAGCCTGATCTGGTTATCGCCGGGATCAACCATGGATCTAATGTTTCCTTGGATAATATTTATTCCGGTACTTTAGGAGCTGCAACAGAAGGGATGATCATGGGATTTCCCTCCATCGCGGTATCACTGAATAAGTTTCGACATGCAGCCATTGAAGATTTTCGTCCATCTGCTAGAATTGTCAGACAGGTTATGGATCGGTATGTGAATGATCCGGACTGCCGCAGCTATACATTAAGCATCAATGTACCAGAAGGATCGATGAAGGATATTAAAGGCATGAAGATTACTGGTTTTGACCCACGCCGCAGCTATGCAAGAGACATAACCATGACTGCTGGAAGCAATGGTCGAATGGTATTTCATTCAGTATCCTTTGAATGTGAAGTGAATCCTGGAGAACAGATGGAACGCGGTGATATTGGGGCGCTGGAACAGGGCTTTGTATCCCTGACGCCAATTGGGATTGACTGGGTGGATCATAAGAAAGCCAGACAGCTGCTGCCATGGGAACTGTCACTGCTTAAGGATTGACAGTGTTGATTTCTATACTGGCAGTATTCAGACCTTCTGCGGATGCAGTAAGTCTGAAACTGCCGGTTTTATTTGTTGACTGAACGATGATGAGAGCCTTGCCGCTGAACAAAGAACGTTTAGCAGAAACCTGAGCAGTGCCTGCATAACTGGATAAATCAGCAGGATCACCATTATCAACTCCGGCAATTATGCCGTCTCCATTCAGACTGAATAAGAACAGATTGTCCGCGCCGTATACCGGATTGCGATCTCCATCTGTCACAGACACTGTGATATAG
>SABF01000368.1 GCA_009929095.1 Erysipelotrichia bacterium | reverse complement strand
CAGCGATACCGCTGGTTATAATCCATACCATATCCAACGACAAATTCATTGCTTACTTCAAAGCCAATATATTCCGGCTTCACTTCGACTACTCTGCGGGAAGGCTTATCAAGCAGCGTGACCACTTTAACGGAAGATGCACCCTTGTGCATCATCAGCTGTCGGACAGAACGGATGGTACGTCCTGTATCTACAATATCTTCAACCAGCAGGATATCAAGTCCTTTGACCGAAGTATCGAGATCCTTGATGATTTTGATATCTCCAATTGATTCTGTACCTTCATAGGAAGTTACATCCATAAAATCATACTGAATATCCAGGTGGATATGCTTGATCAGTTCCGCAAGGAATGGAACAGATCCTCTGAGCAGGGCAACGACCAGCGGTGCCTTGCCTTCTCCAGCATAGTCAGCTGTAATCTTTCTGCCAAGCTCATCGCAGCGATCAATAATCTGCTGCTGAGAGAAAAACACTTCTTTGATATTGTCTTCAATATTCTCCATGAAGAAACTCCTTTTCAGACATGCGTTAATTGTAACACAATGAAATCCGGTGTCATAGAGAAATGCCGGACATCACAGCCGATTCCCGGCACCAGAATCACCTCTCCTGATGCGCTGACGACCACTGGCCAGAACTCTCTCTGATACAGCGGAATATGACGGTCAATAAAGAAGCGATGTACCGGTTTTGTTCCAAAGCGCAGCTGAATTGCATCGCCCTTGTATACATTGCGTATTGTCAGAGGAAAGTCCGCCTCGCTTACAGTCACTGCATTGACACCCGGAGTTCCATCTTCGATTCGAAAGTACGGCTGAACAGGAAGATTTTTCACTTCCGCTAAACTGTTCAGAGTCACCGCGTATAACTGTGCAGGTGCGTGCATGAACATCATTCTGTCCTTCTGCACCAAGAAGCGTTCCCGTACAGGAATCATAAAATCGCGATGGGTCATCAGAATCCGATCAATCTCCGTCAGTTGAGCAAGACTGATCCCGGGCATCTCCTTCTTTTCTTCTTCCACAATCATTCTCAGAAGAGTCAGCCGATCTGTTCCAGACAGCTGTCGATATCGATCTAGAGACACTTCTTTTTTCTGAATCTCCGTTTTTACCCGACACCGCCGTTCCTGCAGCACTGCATTATCCTTCTCGATTTCACGAAGCACAATATCACGTTCCATTCGATTCATCGGATTCACCGTTTCATGTCTGATTCTGTTTCTGCTGCAGTCATTCAATGCATTGGTTGAATCAAAGAAATAACGAATGCCATGGGTCTCACAATACTCCTGCAGAGACTGCTTGGTCATGGATAGCAGCGGCCTATGAACAATGATTCCATGCCAGGTTCCGGTTTCTCTTAAGCCATAATAATCCGGAATAATATTGCGTTCCTTCTGCATGATATAAGTCTCAATGACATCATCTTCCTGATGCCCGATCAGCATTCCGGCAAGATGATGCTCTCTGACTGTCTTTTCAAAGAATTCATATCGCCAGTTTCGAGCTGCCGCTTCAAAATTGCCATCCCAAAAGAACGGTTCATTTCTGACATACAGATCCAGATGATGTTCCGCGCAGAATGACCGGACATACTTCTCTTCTTCATCTGACTCTATTCGATGATGATAGTTGACATGAGCTGCAG
>SABF01000052.1 GCA_009929095.1 Erysipelotrichia bacterium | reverse complement strand
GATCATGGTAATGACCAGTGGTGTCATCTCAACAAACCAGTCATTCAGAGCTGCCGAAGGTGACGGTACTGCAGAAACTCAGGGCGAAAATAATGGGGAGAGCGGATCCGGAGAATTGCCGGCAGAATCCATTGCATCGGAAGCACCTTCTGAAGCGCCAAGTGAAGCACCGGCTGAAGAAGTGGTCGTTCCTGATGAACCGGCTGCTGAAACAGCTGGACCGCAGACAACAGAATCACCTGCGGCGGAAACGGAAAACACTACTGGAGAAGAAACTGGCGGACAGCCTGTTTCACAGGCTCCGGCAGAGTATACGATCAGTTTTACAGTGGTTAATGCAGAAGGTACAGCAGACACTGCAAAACTCTATAACGGAACAGACGAGATCCATGGATCAGTCATCGCTGCTGCGAACAGCAATGTCACTTTCAGAGCAGCTGCTGCTGACGGCTATGAAGTTACAGCAGTGAAAGCAGACGGAACAGTTATCAAACCGAATGCAGAAACCACCGATCAGTACACACTGTCTTCTGTAACCAGAGCTTTGAATATCGAGGTAGAAACCAAGGCAAGTCCGGTACAGAAGTATGCAGTCAGCTACACAGTAAATCCTGCTGACACAGCAGTTATCACTGGAGACGCAGAAGCAGAGAAGGGGTCCTCACTAACATTTAAGGCAGCAGCGAACACAGGATATATGATCGCATCTGTAACAGCAGGTGATACAGCAGTAATAGACAACGGTGACGGAACCTATACAATCGCTGATGTACAGGCTGATACTGCAGTAACAGTAACAGCCAAGGAAACAAAGAAGTTCGCAGTTACGTATACAGTTGATCCGATAGATACTGCAGTTGCAACCGGAGATGCAAAAGCGGAACAGGGCAAGTCCCTGACGTTCAGCGTGACTGCAAAGGAAGGATATGCGATCGATACAGTTGCAGCAGGAGACGTGGCTGTTGCAGACAATGGTGACGGAACCTATACCATTGATAAAGTAGAAACAGATATCGAAATAACAGTTACAACTAAAGAAGCAGAGAAATACACCATCACGTATACAGTTGATCGTGCTGATACAGCGACTGTTACCGGCGATACAGAAGCAGCGAAAGGATCAAGTGTTTCATTCCATGTCACAGCCAGTGAAGGATATGGCATTAAGAATGTAACCATCAACGGAGTAGATGCCTCGAGTGATGGCGATACTGAATATACGATTGATCATATCGAAGCAGATACCGCAGTCATAATAACAACGACAGTCGATATGCCGGCTCAGACATTCAGTGGAACTGAGAATGGGCTGCTTGTTAATATCATGGCAGATGAGGGGACATTCCCTTTTGGAACCACGATGACATTGAAGACTGTGTCAACCCAGGATGCGATTAATGCGGCTCAGACGCTATCAGAAGATAAAGTAATAGATGCAAGAGCAGTTGATATTACATTCCAAGATAAAGATGGCAATGAGATCGAGCCTGTGAATCCAATCAGAGTCACCATGGTATCTGTGGGCAGTAAAGTAGAAGGTGATTCACACGCCATTATTCATATTGATGATTCGGGAAATGCAGAAAAAATAGCAGACACGGGATCAGCAGGTGGATCCTTCAGTTCTGATGCTTTCTCCGTCTATGCAATTGCGGGCGCACAGGTGCAGAAAGTAGCATCCTATTCTTTCTATGATAAGAACAATAATCTGATCAATACGCAGATTGTTACAACCGGTGACCAATTGTATGAACCGGCTGTACCGACGATACACGGATCCAGATTTGTTGGCTGGAATACGAAAGCTGATGGAACCGGTGAGAACTTCAGCAAATTCGGTCAGGAAATGACAGTCGAACAGAATGAAACAATAAGTCTGTATGCTTGTTATAGTCAGACATATTATGTGTTCTTCATGGACGGCAGTGAATCTGACAGCAGAATCATTGCAACAAAGTCCGGTAAAGAGGGAGATACAATCACCACCGATGATGTATCCTTCTCTGTTCAGCCTAATGCAGCTATTACCGGTTGGTATAGTGACAAAGCACTTACAAACAAGAAGGACAGTCTGGTACTTGATACGGAAAATATCATACTTTATCCGCGCATTGAAACAGGCTGCTGGATTAACTATGAGACAAATGAAGGTGCGAGCATGATTCCAACATTTGTTCCGCTTAATGGCATAACGGCAGAACCGACGGTATCGAAGCTTGATGGTTATGAATTTTCCGGCTGGTATACTGACGCGGAGTTAAGCCGTAAGTTTACTTTTGGCAAAGAGTTGAAAGAGGACATTACACTCTATGCAAATTGGAAGCCTGCGCAAGCAAACTATAAACTGGTTGTCTGGCTGCAGTCTGCAGACGGCAGAACATATGATTATGTTGCTTCTCTGGACAGAGATGGGCAGACTGGTGACAAAGTCACAATAGATGATCATACCGTTGCTGAAATCAAGAGTAAACTGACATTCTCCATTGGCAATGATCATGCTGCTGATACAGTTGCCAAAGCGGACACAGATGTAAAAATTGCCGGTGATGGAACATCAGTCGTCAACGTGTATATCGATCGCATAAAATATACAATCGCACTATATTCCATGGGCAGTAAGGGATCACAAACCTCAACTAAAGTAAAAGATTATTCGCAAGTATATACAATTGAAGGCGGATATGGAACAGATATCACTTCCAAGTGGGCTGATGCAACTGCTGAAATAACCAAAACGTATGGAACACGTGTATGGGTGGCTAATCCTTATAATCCTGGTTCTACAGGCAATCCGGTAATATCTCCGTTCAATACAATAACTAAGAGTATGACTTTATACTATGTGAATAACGGCAGTGCAACGCATCATCTTGAGTTCTATACAGAGAATCTGAATAATACAGAACAGGTTCATAAAGACAGTCCGGCTGATCCCAAATATATCGGAAGCGGCGCATCGTTTTCATACAGCGGGAATTTCAATGCCACAATGTTCTCTAATGTACAGACGCTGGAGTTTGTTGGCAACGGTGTACATGCGACGATCAGCGACTATTTGAATGCAATGAATGGATTTAGCTGGGTTGGTGCAGATCTGGCCAGCAACCAGGGATTCTTCCGGGTTGGAAGCATTTGGACAGCAAGACACTATTTTGCCAGGAATTCGTATACCATAACATACAACAATGAGAAAGAAGTAACAGATTCATCGTCAATTAAGTATCAGAGCGATATCTCCAGTTATAATGTAACGCCGGACAAGCCGGCGGGGATTCCTGATAATTCAAAATTTGGCGGCTGGTTTACGTCACCGTCTTTTGAAGGCACACCGTTTAGCTTCGAAACAACCATGCCTGCAAATAATATTGTTCTATATGCCAAGTGGGTTTATCCGACAGTCAACATCACATTCTATGACAATTTGGATGGAACTCAGGAATTAAAGAAAATAGAAAATGCAGCTTATGACTCAGCAATCGCTGCTGCAGATGCTCCGGATATTACAGCGCCAGAAGGTAAAAAGTTCATCGGCTGGGTTACAAAGTCAGGAACATCATATATGCAGTACAATTTCAAGACAAAGATCAAAGAGAATCTTGAACTGTATCCATATATTATTGATAAACAATCCTATACTGTAACTTACAATTCAAATGACACAGACAACAAATCAGCTGACGATATTAAAAGGTATGCTTCAGGCAGCTATGCGGAAATTGAGAATAATATGTTTACTGCCGGAACAAGAGTGTTCTATGGCTGGAGCACGAATAAAGATGGAACAGGTACAATTTATTATCCGGGCGGAAGTATTGCAGTAAACTCCAACATCACGCTATATGCACAATGGAGAAACGAAAGAGTCAGTTTGTCTTTCAAAACCAGCGGAAGCGGTACTGACATCTCTATTCAGATTGGCGAAAGAAATCAGAAATTTAAAGCGGGGACTGATCAGGAAATTGAATTTGAAGCCGCAAAGGTTTTAGTTAAGAATGGCAACTATGGCGTTTCAGCCCAGATTGTAGATGCCTGTGGCAGTTTGGAGAATCTGAAAAATCTGGGATTTGAGTTTGTGTTTGATGGCTGGTGTACAGAAGCACATAACGGAGGCAGGCTGTTAAACGGAAGTCCAATGTCTGCCTTCGGTGTGGTGTATAGTACCGATACACTGGAAGGGAAATTCGGTGGAGTGACGGAAGTCCTCTATGCACACTATAAAGTTAGTTATGAGCCAAAACCGGTAAATGTTATATTTACGGCCAATAGCGGTGAATTTACCTATGATGGAAAGGATAAAACAGTCGCTGGTTATACAGTAGATAATTTTGATAGAAGCAGATTCAAGGAGGAAGTACTGGAGCAGTTCGTCGTCTCTGTAACGAAAAGAGATGTGGGCACATATGAAGTGGATTTTACAAAGAAACAAGAATCAATTGAAGACATATATGGTGTGACATATAACATAACTTATAAAAAAGGCAGTCTGACGATCAATCCGAAGAAAGTAACAGTAACAGCAAAGAATCAGAGTAAGACGTATGGCGAATCAGACCCGACCTTTACTGCAGATACAACTGGGCTGTTAGGAGAAGATACCGTCAGTTATAAAATTAACCGTGTGAAGGGAGAAGATGCGGGAAGCTACACCATTACTCCAGCGGGTGAAACAGCTCAGGGCAACTACACAGTTTCTTATGTAAGTGGAACACTGACAATCAATGCAGTAACAGATACCATTACAATCACAGCAGCGTCTGTCTCTAAAGAGTATGATGGAACTCCGCTGGTCAATGCAGGCTACAGTTATACAAAAAACATACTGAGAGATGGCGATGTATTAACGGTAGTCATTGATGGCAGTCAGACAGATGCAGGCAGCAGTACAAACACTGTCACGTCTTATCAGGTGATGAATGGAACTACAGATGTTACAAAGAACTATAGATTTGCAGAGAGTATTTCTGGAACACTGACAGTTACTCCGAAGAAAGTAACAGTTACAGCAAAGAATGAGATTAAGACGTATGGTGAATCAGACCCGACCTTTACTGCAGATACAACTGGGCTGTTAGGAGAAGATACCGTCAGTTATACATGTAGCCGTGTGGATGGAGAAGATGCGGGAAGCTACACCATTACTCCAGCGGGTGAAACAGCTCAGGGCAACTACACAGTTATTTATGTAAGTGGAACACTGACAATCAATCCGAAGGCATTGACAGTTAATATTACCGGAACTCATGCAAGCAGTGTTTACGATGGAACAGAACATACAGCCAAAGGATTTACAACAGATGCACCTGAAGGTGTCACTGTCACACTGAAGGCTGGCAAAGAAGCTAAGGCAGCGAGAACCAATGTTGGGACAACCAATATGGGACTTACTGCGGCAGACTTTGAGGCAAGTTCAGCAAACTACACTGTCACGATCGGAAGCGTAACAGACGGCTATCAGGAAATCACTCCGAAGAAAGTAACAGTTACAGCAAAGAATCAGAGTAAGACGTATGGTGAATCAGACCCGACCTTTACTGCAGATACAACTGGGCTGTTAGGAGAAGATACCGTCAGTTATACATATAGCCGTGTGGATGGAGAAGATACGGGAAGCTACACCATTACTCCAGCGGGTGAAACAGCTCAGGGCAACTACACAGTTTCTTATGTAAGTGGAACACTGACGATCAATGCGAAACCGATCGACGCCAAGGATATCAAAATCAGCGATCTGAATAATGTCCTCTACAGCGGAATCGATCAGGCACAGAAACCGACCGTTACAGACAATGCATCGGGTATTGTCTTGACTGAAGGCACAGACTATACTATTTCATTCTCTGATGACGTCAGAAATGCTGGACAGGTAACGGTTACGGTAACGGGACTTGGTAATTATGCCGGTGGAAAAGTTGATAAAGTATATCAGATCACTTCTCGCCCAGTGACTCTCGTTTCTGAAAGCCAGACATGGCCGTTTGTAACAGGAAAGACATTCTTCAATCACAAGGTTAATGTGACAGAAGGAAGTTTCGTGGAGGGTGAGGAAGCAGGAATTACTTACGACAGCTTTGCTTCACTGACAGCTGCTGGAACGACGCCAAATGAGTTTGAAGTTCTATTTGATGGTACAGCTGCACGTGCAGGAAATTACACAATCACAAAGCAATATGGAACACTTACAGTGAATGCACTTCATAACTTCACCGTGAAGTATCGCTATTCTGGAGATGATAAAACAGAAGCCGCTCCAGACAGATATGTATCAGATGTTGCTGGAACTAAAGTAAATATCACATCTCCGACAATTGATGGATACACGCCAAGCTATACTGCAGTGACCGGAACAATTGGAGACACAGATACTGTATTCTATGTCTACTATTTCGCACCGGAAACTCCGATTGTAACACCGGTGGAACCGACGGTTGTAACACCGGAAGTGATACCTGGCGGAGCGGTAGTGATCAACCCGCGGCCGATAGCACCTACTGACCAAATCGCAGAAATAACACCGAATGATGACGGAACAGTAGAAATCACACCGATTCAGGAAACACAGACACCAACCAGTCAGTTCGAAACTGCTCATAAGTGCAATATCCTTCCGTTTCTGTTCTCGCTGCTTGCACTTCTTGTACTGATTCTATTTACAAAGGATGCTAAAAAGAAACAGAAACACATTCATCAGCTGAAAGAAGAACTCGAACTTAGGAAGCTTGGAATCGATCCAAAGAAGTATGAAGAAACTGTAAAGAATCCAGCAGGAGCTTCAGAAACAGCGGCAGACAAGGGCAACTGAGAGAAAGGATGAGAGGAGGAAAGAAATATGCTGGTAAGCTACTATAACTGGTGTCACAGTATTGGACTTCACATTTATACAATTCCTACAATCATCGTACTGGTGATCATGCTTGTCATTGGATTGGTGCATTGGAAAAATCAGAACAAACGGGAAGATGAGTTCAATGATGAACTGCAGGACAAGATTGATGAGATCCGGGGGATTGCCCCTGGATCCGTCGAGACTGCAGTAAAGGAAGGAGAGTAATCTGGTATGCAATTCCTGATAGACCATACAACAATGCGTTTTACTCTCTGGGCAGTTCTGGCATTAATACTTCTGATTGCGCTACTAGTGTACTTCATCATTCGAGACAGAAAGATGAAGAAAGAAGAAAACGATCTGGAGGATCAGCTGGAAGATTTCTATAATGTTGATACTGTCATAGATGATGCTGCAGCTGTAGATAACAAAGCGGCGTAAGATCACTGGCAGGTTATCACACTGAGTAAAAACACAGCAGTCGGTTTGAAAGTGTATTGTTCAAAATCTAGGGAGATTCAAATCCAAAATACAGGACTTTGTCATGAACTGACAGGTCCTGTTGTTTTTATTTGTTAGCATCATATGACGTTTACGATGTATAGACCCATTCAATACCATACAAAGAATATAAATTGTTGAATTAAATCCAAGTAGTTCAAAAGTGAATTCATTGATGATCTCATTGTGATAACTGAAAAGGATCTGTATAAATAATTTTGATACAGCACAGCTGCAGTTTGGTTTATCTTTAGAATAGGATCCAGGATAATGATTACATTTAGTACAGAGATCCAGGATATATAAATATTGTCATTTCCCTTGGTTTATGTATTCAACTGTGGTATCTCAGAAGATGGCTATAAAGCAAGAAAATCTGTGGACAGATATTGAAAATACACTGCGTTATTAAATTATTCGCAGCGTCTGTGTAGATCAAGAACAGGTAAACAAAGGCGGATAATATGAGGAAGTATATAAATCAA
The DNA here is from genome assembly GCA_009929095.1 of Erysipelotrichia bacterium. Lineage (GTDB taxonomy): Bacteria > Bacillota_I > Bacilli_A > Erysipelotrichales > Erysipelotrichaceae > Bulleidia. The sequence continues at coordinate 960 of SABF01000052.1, read as the reverse complement.
ATGAACAGTTTTCATACATGGAAAGTATGTATCATGACGATTCGGCACCGAAACACAGAAGAGAAGTATTTTATGGTTTTAAAATATAGCATGGCATATCATAACTAAATGATTTTTGGCGTGATGATATTATAACGTTTTAAATATTCGTCTTTTTCAATATGTAGCGTCATTTGAGAAACAAAGTCTTTTATTTTTTCTTTTGTCTGGATTCTGGCATTTCTGTTGTAAAGTAAATAAATGTTTCTTTTGGGTATATCTTCGTCTGGTATGAAATAGCAACATGTAAAGTTTTTTTTATTATTGAGAGCGATTCTGGAAATAGACTCAGGTATAAAACACCATTGTGTCTCACGCTGAAGGAAATCGATCTGCATAGTAGATGTTGGCACTGTGGCATACGGATGGAGTTGGTGTTTAAAAAGCCGTTTATGCCATGTTTCAAATTCATGGAAATATGGCAGATAGATCTCCTGCGCAGGATCTAGATCAAAAATATCATGACTCGATAGATAGGGATTGTTATTGTGAAGAAATAGAACCATCGGTTCTTGAAAGAATAGAATAGTTTCAATATTTGGATAGTAATATAAGTTCGAGCAGAATCCAATGTCATATGTTTGCTGATCAATCTTTCTGAAAGTCTCTGATGCGTGATGCGTTTTTATAGTCAAATAATATTTTGGATTAGTTTCAATAAATGATAGATAAAAATCTGCGAATATAAAGCGATTAATTATATCCGTTGCTGAAACAGTAATTTCTTCTTTTGGAAGTGCTAGTTTGATAGAAGCTGCTTCATTCCAAAGTGATATACATTGCTGGGCAATTGAAAAGAACTTTACACCATAACTTGTTAGCTCTAAAGTTCGCTGCCCTTTGCTGCGATAGAACAGTTCAATACCCAATTTATCCTCTAGTGACTTAATTCTGTTACTGGCGGTGGCCTGACTGATATAA
>SABF01000051.1 GCA_009929095.1 Erysipelotrichia bacterium | reverse complement strand
CACTGGTCTCGCAGACGTCCATTGACCATGGCTTTATGCCGCTGGGTGATGCGCTTCCCCTGAGCATGCCGATGAGTGAAGCACGCAAGTATATCCGTAATAACATGATTAATTCGGTTCTTGAATGTGTACAGTACAATGAGGCACATCAGAATTCCAATCTCAACTTCTTTGAAATCTCCAAGGTCTATGCGGCTGGCGGAAAAGAAGAAGAGCGTATTGGAATTGTGCTGGATGGCAATCTTCTGGAAGATAAGCTGAGAAAAGTAACTGAAAAGGGTGACTTCTATGCACTGAAGGGCATTCTGACTTCACTGCTGGAGCATCTTGGATTAGGTGCAAGCAGGATTCATCTGAAAGAAAATCATACGGATATCGAGCATTTCCATCCTTATCGCAGCGCGGAAGTATATCTTGATAAGGCTTTGCTTGGCGTATTTGGTGAACTGCATCCGGAATACGCAGATCAGTATGATCTGAAGCGGGTATGCTATGGTGAACTCAAACTGGATCCGCTGTTTGCAGCAAAGACCACCAAGGTTCGCTTTGCGGGACTGGATCGCTATCCAAGTGTCGGCCGCGATATTGCCATGGTAGTCAGCCGTGATGTGACTGCTCAGCAATTGGTGGATACTATCCGCAAGGCAGGTAAAAAGCTAGTTCGCTCCAGTGAAGTGTTTGATGTCTATGAAGGGGAGCATGTGGCACAGGGAATGAAGTCGGTAGCACTGCATATTACATACCAGGCATCCGATCATACCTTGAAGGAAGAAGAGATAACCGAAGTACATCATGCAATACTTGAGCAGCTGAAAGATATGCTGCACGCTGATCTTCGTTCCTGACTTACAGGAAACAGGTAATAGAAACCGCTGAGAGATTGATATGATCCCTCCAAAGCAGACAAGTGAAATACACAAAATCTGCTCGGAGGGATTTTAATATGGGAAGGAAACCCAAAATATCTTATGAATTGATAGTTCAGAATTGTAAGAATTATGGAAATGGAATCAAGAGGATTTCGCAAATAAGCAGTATCTAAAAGAATTGTCATTAAGTATTTAAAAGGCTTAACCAGACGATTGGCTTTTTGTTACATTTAATTATTTAACCTGTCCGCTTGGCAGCGGTCATATCAATATCGGCGGTTTTCTTCTGCCGTGCTATTATGGAGATGTCAGATTTATTGGAGGTTATCATATGTCTGTTGAGTTAAAGAAGCTGACCATGGACAGCCGTATCAAAGAACTTTATGCTACGCCGATCGGACATGACATTCTGTATAAGGTCGTTATGCAGCTGGGAAAGCCGGAAATTCTCATTACCAATCCGGCAGTTGCCAACATGAAGATTAAAACTGCAGCGTCTTTGACTGCCAAAATCCTGGATCAGGGATTTTGGGACACATTTCTGCATCTTGTGAACAGTGAGACTGAAGTTCCCGGTCCGCTTGATGGAGACATTACACATGTATGGTGGAAGGAAGCAGTATTTTATCAGATCTACCCAAGGTCTTTCTGCGATTCTAATCAGGATGGCATAGGCGATCTAGAGGGAATTATTTCAAAATTGGATTATCTGCAGGATCTTGGGGTCACTGCATTATGGCTCTCACCGATCTATGATTCTCCGAATGATGACAATGGATATGATATTCGTGATTATGAAAAGATCATGGCAGAGTTTGGCACCATGGAAGAATTCGATAAGCTTCTGAAGGATGTACATGAACGAGGTATGAGACTGATTATGGATCTGGTGGTTAATCATACTTCGGATGAGCATCGCTGGTTTCAGGAGGCTTTGAACGATCCTGCATCGCCATACTGTGATTATTATTATTTTAGAAAAGATGACGGTTCAGGCAATCCTCCTAATAACTGGAAGTCTTTCTTCTCTGGATCGGCTTGGAATTATTATGAAAAGGAAAAGGTATGGGCACTGCATCTTTTTTCAAAGAAACAGATGGATCTCAACTGGAACAATCCGAAGGTCAGAGATGAAATCATCGGGATGGTGAATGGCTGGCTTGATAAAGGTGTTGATGGCTTTCGCATGGATGTTATCAACTATATCTCCAAGGCTGACGGTCTTCCAGACGGCAATGAATCTCTTGGCAACCTGATGCAGTTTACCGGCATTGAACACTATATGTATGGTCATCATCTTCATGAATATCTGAATGAGATTCATGACAGGGCTTTTGCACCTCATCAGGCATTTTCTGTTGGTGAGACACCGGGTCTTGGCATGAAAATGTCACGCCTTGTAACTGGAGAAGAACGCAGAGAACTGGATATGATATTCTCCTTTGATCATCTCGAGACGCCGGGACATAAGCGTTTTGATGACTATCGATATGATTTGAACTACTATCGTGATTATATTGCTTTATGGCTGAAAAACTATGGAAACAACTGCTGGATGTCACTGTTCTACAATAATCACGATAATCCTCGTATGGTATCCAAGGTATCACTGAACCCGGAGTATACTCAGGCGATTGAGACGCTGCTGGTATGTATGCAGATGACCCTGAAGGGCACACCGTTTATCTTCCAGGGGGATGAAATGGGACTGAGCAATCTTCCATTTAGGTCGATAGAGGATATCTCGGATTTGGAATCCATCAATCTGTATCGTGAAAAATGCGAGCAGGGAACTGCCCAGCAGGCATTTAGGAGCATCCTTGCAGGTACCAGAGATCACGCAAGACAGCCGCTTCCATGGAATCAGCCCCGCAGAGAATACCTGAAGCAGGAAATCAATCATGAAATGACAGATATTTACCGTACCTTGATTGCTCTGCGAAAGGCTCATCCGGTTCTGGTCTATGGAACATTTGAAATGCTTAATCATAAAAAGAACCGATTTGTTTATCGTCGCCAAGATGAAAAAGAAGAATTCCTCATTGACTGCAACCTGGGTGAAACAAAGGTGCAGGCATATTCTGTACCGGCTGCCGGCTATGATCTGATATTTCCGCAGCATATTAAGGATCCCGACCTTCTGTCTGCCTATGAATCAAGAATTTATCAGCGCAGAAAGTAATCAAGCAAGCTGTTTCTTTGTCCGATACAGCATAACCAGCAATGCGGCAAAACTGACTGCTGACAGTATCAGTGAAAAGATGCGCAGCGGTGTTCGTTTATATGCACAGATATAGTCGCCTGCCTCTGCAGCCGTAAAGCTGACCATGCGGTCGACGCCTGAAAAGGAATCTACGCTGGTTCTTATTCCATTCTTCACCAGATAAACCTGATATCCCTTATACCAAGTGATCGGCAGAGTGATAGTCTCTTCAGCATCAGATTCAGGTACGGGAAAGCTTAGCACCGTGCCTTTTTTTGTAAATGGAATATCTGTTTCCTTATCATTAACCCTTATAGCTGAAGATCGTTTGAAGAAGTTAGGTGATCCAAGCGGCAGATAATCTGCTCCAGCCAGTTCTACTCTCATGTATGTTGCAGAGTAGTATGGATCAATGATCTTTCCTTGGATGATGTCAGCGTACGTATTTTCAGAAGTGATTCCAAATGTACGTTTTGCAGCAGGTGCCAGATGATAGATTCCTTCTGCTGCAAGCAGGCATGAGATTATGACAAGCACCTGCTTTTTCTGGAAAAACTTCAGTGAACATAGAACGTATGCTGCTGGAATGCACAGAAGTACGGTGGACAGCGTCAGTAAGCGCCAGGGAAACTGCAGTACCCGAAATACTGACAGCAGATCCCATGGAATAAGGTCAGATGGCAATATATAAAAGATCAGACCAAGAATGAATGAGGATTTGATGAAAAGAGATGCATTTCTTTTTTCTTTGCAAAGAAAAAAATAGAACAGTGGAACAATTGACAGAAATACTCCCGCATTCAGTGTCATCAGCTGACCCTCCGGAAGTGCATATCCTCCCTGTCCGAAGTTGGTAAAGTTCTGCAGGTACTGCTTCAGAGGCATGGCATACGATGCTAGATCGCTGCCTGCGGCATAATAACTGACCGTCAGCTGCTGACTTGTCATCTGCTCGATCATCGGCAGTGTAAACCATGCACTGATCAAAAACGCCCATACAGAGCCTTTCACCAAAGCCATCAGTTGAGAATGATCCATACTTTTATAGAAAATAAGCGCATAAAGAATCACCAGCACTGCCCCAAACAGAAAGGTGATGTTGTGACTGAAAATCAAGCCTGCCAGACTCAGAGTCAGCAGGAACCAGGCGTGGGAATTTCTATTCTGCAGGATTTCATACAGAGCGGAAAGAAGAACCGGCAGAAAGATCATTGCCATAACTTCACCAAATGCACCTCGTACGTAAACATCTGTGATGCGGTAATTGCAGAAAAGATAGGCAGAGGCAGCGATTATTGAAGCACTCTGGTTTCTGGTAATGCGCATCAGCAGTTTAGCCATGGTGTAGAATGTGAAAAAGGTAATTGCAATGACAGTGATTTTGTAACAGATAGAAAGACTTATTCCGGCAAGATATAAGAGAGCTGGAATGATCAGAAAAAGATCACAATAGAACGAAGGACTGGCATAGCCATAACCGTTATTCTTATATGGATAGATTTCCGGAAAGAAGTTTCCTCTAGATAAGGATTCCGCCAGTCCTTCAATGCGGGACAGATGAAAGAAAGTATCCTGTTCAATCCCCAGCAGATCTCTGCATAGGTACGGCCATGAGAACAGCAATGCTGAAAGCAGTGCTGCAATCAGCAGATATTTATTTTGTTTCAGCCAGGCAATCATCCAAAGTACCAGCTCGGCAGCCATTCCAGAAATTTTATATAGGAGTTTTCAGTTCCGAAACCAGCAGTGGCTGGCAAAAACATCAGGAACAGAACAGCACATGCAATCGCGAAGAAATAGATGAGAAATATTTTCTTGGGATGTTTGATCATGATTGCTCTAGCTGCATAGACAATCGAAAAGATCATAAAGATACTGGATGGATAGAAGTGATAAGCAAATACGCATCGCTTAACCAGAGATACCCAGGGAAGGAAGGCAGTCAGATAGCCGATGGAGATAATCCAGGCAGCGGAGTCGCGTTTTTTTATTGCACACCAGAAGGTATATGGTACGGCAAAGAATCCAGCCCAGCAGATCAATGGATTGCTGAAGCAGGCAATGGAATGGTACAGACCATCGGCAGATGCTCGGCCATAATACCAGATAGGCCGGATATCAAGAATCCACTGGTACCAGGAACTCTGATACGGATGGGTAGCCTGCAGGTTGACATGATAGCGGTACATATATTCAACCTGCTTCCATACATTGGCTATGCTCCAGTCACTTCGCCATACCCGGCAGGGAATATATGCCAGACAGTAGATGACAATCGGAATCAGAATGAAAAACAGAAAGCAGAAACCAATCGTTTTCAGAAAGCTCTGTTTCCAGCAGGAAGACATGCGTTTATACTCCGCCCTGTCATTCTCCTGAATGGTAAGCTGCTCAGGTTCTTCAGAAAGCGGCTCAAGAGATGTCTTCTTTGCTTTTCTCAGTTCCAGGTACTCGGCAATCAGTTTTGTAAACAGCAGGATGGCAAGACCGACAGCACTGTAGCAGGCAGTCCACTTTGTGGCTATGCCCAGTCCCATTGTAATGCCGCACCATAGCAGAAGTTTCAGCTGCTCCTTAAGCGGGGTATCAAAGATGCTGGTTTTGAAATAACGAATCATGAAGTAGAACATCAGAAGAATCCAGAAAACACTGAATGGTTCCAATGTGGCAATTCTTGAAGTTGTAAGGTGCATAAAGTCGGTCACAAATAATACAGTGCCAAAGATCGCCCATTTACGATTGGAAAATAGAAGTTTCAATACAGCATAAAACAGCGGTACCAGCATAATTCCGAAGATGACTCCGGGAATGCGCCATGCCAGTGGATTCATGCCGAACATCTTAATGGAGAGAGCAATCAGACTGGTTCCCAGCAGCGGATGGACACTGGCATACATGTACTGACCGCTTACAATCTCATAGGCATTTCGCGGATGGTAGATTTCATCGAAATAGCTTTCGTTCATATAGGTCGGATTCATCGCAATTCGATCCTGTTCATCGATGATTAAATAGGCAGGATACTGTGATTCGGGTGCTTCATCAGAATCTACCTTGACCTTGAGCAGTCTATCTTCGCCAATTGCCTTAAAGCCAATCTCAGTCAATGTGTCATTCGGATTGATGGAAACAATGCGGATGTATTTATAATCCCAGTCCCCATTATTTATCATGTACTGGTAGATGCTTCCATCATTGAGCGCAGTGATATTGGTCCATGCTGTCTTGTCATTGGAACCGCTGATTTCCATGTTGTGGAAGCCGAGCTGATAATCCGTCAGATTGTGATTATTATCGCCTTCGCCATAAATAGCATAGACTGCATCGAAATGAGTACCTTCTGTCAATTCCAGAATGATAGACTGCTTTTCCTTAGTGGGCTGCCAGGTTGTTGAAGGAAATACAGAACTGCCAAGCTGCCAGAAGGATACGATGCCATAAAGAACAGCAATCAGGGTTATTGCCAGCCAGTCTGTCCGTGTATATACAGGGTTTATTGCAGAGTGTAGGAACAGATGCTGATCAGGCATCTCATTTTTCTGATCGTTTTTCCATTGTATTGGCACAAAGCGGAAAAGAAGAATAATGAGAACAGCAGCAGCTGCCATGACCAGCAGCAGTGATAATAGTTCTGTATCTTTGAACAGTGAAAGACTAATATTGGACATGAATATTCCTCACAATGCCTATCATTATACAACGAGATGAAATCTATGTTTTGATATAGAAACAAATTGAAATAAGCAAAGATGCATGGTACTTGTTTCTATCTGACTATTTGCTGAACAGAAGACAGAAACTGATATAGCGATGGCACTGGCTTCGAAATTCGGCCGGAGCGAGTTTGGTTCAATGCCTGTTCTGTCAAACATGCTTATTTTCTCATGAAATTATCCGCATACATCTTGAGAATTCGACTGGATTCAGATTTATCCTTTTGTTTTGCGCAGCTATTCGTGAGTATGGCATCCATTATATTCAGAGAGGAAACCATACTCCAGTCTGAGCCGTTGTTCTCGGCATCTGCGGCTGTTTTCATCTCTGAAAAGAGCATCATCGTCTTGTCCGCAGCGATTGGTGCAGTTGCTGCTGCGAAACGTCCGCATTCCGTTTTCGCCATATCCCTGATGAATATAAGGTGTTTCCGGCTTCATCGGTTGCTGCAAAATCATAACCGAGAGTATCTCTTTGATAGATGGCAAGTTCTGCACATAATCCGCCGCCCTCAGTTTCATAATCACATTTGCTAATATACTTGCCGTTTTTCGATTGTATTGGTCATAACAGGGATTCCAGAGCAATCGCTATGCAGTCCCCAGATATTCAGTTTTAGAATGTAAAAGAATTTGATGAACGGATGAATTCAGATCAACCATTCTATCTATAGAAGGGAAAAGATTACTATTAAGAAAATTGTGAAAAACACGTCAGAATAAATTTGAAAGCAGGCTGAAATTCTGCCTGATTCAGTCAAGAGCATTGCTGTGAATCAAATAGTTAAGGAACTGGCTGAAAAAGGGATGAATGCAATCGATTCAATGAAGCAGAAGAGACAGCAGAGTAATGCTGAGATTGTCAATGCATTGCGGAATTTAAATAAAGTTAGACCGGTAAATATTGAAGAAAGTGCTCTGAAGATTATTTAACATCCTCAGTAAAGATGGGAGAATTCAAGAGTTTTCACATTGATCAGAAAGAGTATCAGAAACTGAAGGATCTAGGAAACTATGCAGTTGAAGTGGCTGGCAGAGCTACGGCTGGTATTGCAGGCGGTATGGCTGCGGGTCCTGCATTGCTTGTAATGGTTCTTATCTCTGGTACAAAGATGGACAAAAAGCTGGATAAGGCCATAGCCGATAAGGCATAGTCAGAAGAAATAGCAGAATCACTAAACAGTGCATGTTTCATTAAAGCCATCGCTGATACACCGATCCTGACGGAAGAGGGAAACCTTACTGAAGCTTCAAAGAGAATAACCGGAGATATTAGTGAATTGCTTTTCTGATTGCTGCACAAGAGCGACATACCGATAAACAATACAAAACAGCGCTGATGCCGATGCTATGCATAGTGTAAAACACTAATATATAAGAAATATTCAATTGACAAGAGTTCTGTTATCGCGTGTGACTTATGGCAGCATTATCTGGAGATAAACAATTAGAATTCAGGTCCTGTTGGAATATCTAAAGTTTCGGCTGGTATTCTGACAGGATGTTTATTTGCAAAAAGTTTTAGCACTCATATTGACAGAGTGACAATACCTGCTTATAATTTCTTTTGTTAGCAGACATAAGACATGAGTGCTAATACCAGGAGGCGTATAAAAATGTTAAAGCCGTTACATGATTATGTTGTACTTGAAAAATGCAAGGAAGAAGTGAAAACCCAGAGCGGAATCATTCTGACCGGCAAGCCGAAGGATGAACCGAGCAACGGAATTGTAGTTGCTGTAGGTCCCGGCAAAGTGGAAGATGGAAAACTGATCCCAATTGAACTGAAGAAGGGTCAGCAGGTCATCTACAAGAAGTATTCCGGTACTGATATCACCGTTGACAAGAAGGATCTTCTGCTGATCCAGTCCGATGATATTCTTGCAGTTGTTGAGAAATAAGAAAGAAGGAGAATAGATAATTTATGGCTAAGGAAATAAAGTATTCCAAAGATTAGCATTTTAAATGCTTTGTCAATAGATAATGTCAATACATTCGATTTATATTCTATGGTTTTAATTAAAAATAATATAGTATAT
>SABF01000367.1 GCA_009929095.1 Erysipelotrichia bacterium | reverse complement strand
CCATGGAAGATTCCGTGGATTCTGTCAGCGGCGCAACCTTTACAAGCAAATCTGTTGCGGCCATGGCTGGTGCTGCTTTGAGTGCGGCGGCAGGAAACTGAGGAGGATAAGAAGATGAAGAAAGATTCCATGATTTATAAAATAGTTCTTCTTGGCATTCTCTGTGCTGTCTGCGGCGCATTGATGGCAGCTGTCAATTCTGTGACTGCACCGGCCATTGCTGAAGCAGCGATTGCCAAGGAAAAAGTAAATCTTGAAAAGATCTATCCGGGTGCGAATTTCTCAGAAGTGGCCGGATATGATGATCCAACCGGACTGATCACCGGCGTTTATGACGCAGCTGATAAGGGAACGGTTTATAAGGTTCATGCGATTGGCTACAATTCATCCGGCTTTGACTTCATGGTTGCATTTAATACAGATGGAACTGTGGGCGGATACCTGGTCATCTCGGAAAGTGAAACTGCCGGATTCGGCAAGCGCTGCTTCGAAGATGACTACACCAGTCAGATAATGGCACTGAATTCAAATGATGAGATTCCGCTGCTGTCTGGTGCAACATTGACATCAACTGCCGTTAAAACCGGCATTGAGGCTGCTGAGGCATTATTCAATGCCTCCGGCAAGTAAGGGGGCACATGACTATGAGTGATAATAAAAACATGAAGAAAAGAGGCTTCTTTGCCGAGATGGTCTACAGCAATCCGGTATTTGGACTGTATCTTGGCATATGCTCTGCACTTGCAGTCACAACTACACTGAATAATGCTCTGGGCATGGGCCTGTGCGTCATTGTGGTTCTGGTCGCATCCAACATCATTATTTCTCTGATTGCAAGAATTACACCGGAAGATATTCATATTCCGGTATACATTGTCATCATTGCTACACTGGTTACCCTTGTAAGCATGCTGCTGCAGGCATTTGCTCCGGAACTGTTCAATGCACTTGGCGCTTTCGTTGATCTGATCGTCGTCAACTGCATTATTCTTGGAAGAGCAGAAGCTTATGCATGCGATCATACGGTTGGTGAGTCAGCCAAAGACGGCATCATGATGGGTCTTGCCTATACATTCTCCATCGTTGCCATGTCTCTGATCCGTCAGATTCTTGGAACCGGCGTACTGTCGCTGACCAATCCGCTGAACAACGCAACCATCTTCAGCCTGCGCCTGATTCCGGAAGGATTTGAGATTCCGGTATTCACTTCTCAGACTGGAGCATTTCTGACATTTGCAATTCTTGCGGCACTTGTCACTGCCTACAAGAATCACAATGATGCCAAAGAGCAGGCTGCCATCAAGGCAGCTGCGAAGGGGGCAAAGTAAATCATGAATCTCTTTACCTTATTCATCAGCGGCATGCTGATCAACAATATCATCCTGTCAAAGTTTATCGGCATGTGCCCATTCATGGGTGTATCTACCAAGCGCAGTTCAGCAATTGGCATGGGCGTTGCAGTTCTCTTTGTGATCTTCGGTGCATCAGTGCTTTCCTGGCTTTTGTACTACTATGTGCTTGTACCGCTGGATCTGGCTTATATGAAGCTGATCTGCTTTATTCTGCTGATTGCTGCATTTGTACAGTTTGTTCAGATGTATCTGAAGAAGGCAATGCCGTCTTTGTATAAATCTCTCGGCATCTATCTGCCGCTGATCACAACCAACTGCGC
>SABF01000366.1 GCA_009929095.1 Erysipelotrichia bacterium | reverse complement strand
TCTCTAAGATATGGATCATTGAATCTCCCCTTCTCCCAGCTCTTGGTTACGAAGGATGTCAGACTCATGCCACCGTATTCATGTGCAATTCGCTTTATATTATTTGCCACATTCCGCGAGTAGCCCTTTTCACCATCCGTGAAGCCAAGGAACAGACAGCGTTCCATATCTTTATATCCGCGCATATCGAATACGTTCTGCAGCGGCGTTTCATCAATGTTGTACAGTGACAGCATCAGATTGGTTTCTTCCGGATCGGAAAGACGGAATACAGATGAGTATCCAGCTTCACACTGCATCATTTCTCTTGCGGCCTGCATGGATGTCTCCCAGTCTTTGAAAATATAAGAGAATCGGATTCGATTCTCCGGCATATAACGGAAAACCTTGAGGGTAACCTCTGTCAGCACACCGAAGCATCCTTCACTTCCCATCATGATCTGGTTCAGATTCGGTCCGGTTGCTTCACGAGGATAAGGGCTTGTTTTGAATGTGCCTATCGGAGTTGCATATTTCTGTCCCATAACGATATCCGTTATGCATCCGTAATAAGTACTGTTTTGTCCGGCACCGCGGGTAACAACCCAGCCCCCGACACTGCTGTACTCAAAGGACTGCGGAAAGTGTCCACAGGTGTATGCCCTTTTTGCCTTCAGAAGTGACGGTGCATTATTCAGCACATTCTCCAGCTGCGGGCCGGACATGCCGGCAAGAACTGTAATTGTCTGATCTTCTTCATTGAAGGAAACCACTTTATTGAAGTGTCTGCGCATATCCAGAGAAATGCCGCCCTTAGTCGGTTCAACGCCTCTGGTAACACTGCTGCCGCCGCCATATACATACAGCGGTATCTTCTTCTCAGTACAGTATGCAACAAGTTTTTCCACTTCTTCAGAGGAACCAGGATACACTACCGCATCCGGAACACAGTCAACACGCTTATCTCTCAAACGCATTGCATCATAGGCAGTCTTGCCATACGCAACTGCCAGACGGTCATAATCACTCGTAGAAACATTTTCTTCACCGACAATTTTCTTAAGTTCCCCGATATGTACAGAATCAAGTTTAGAAGGAATACTTAATTCGGCCTTCTCCATGCCAACACTGCCGGTATACTGTTTGAAGTCATCATCCGTCATTTTGAATTTCTGCTTCATCAGCTTATACAGGGTTTCCTTTGGATATTTCACGAAATCCGGATCACCCCATCTGAAGATGGAACGGTAGCTGTCCCTGGGTGCTGGCTCCTTCACCCACTTTGGTTCAAACTCTTTGTATGGCTTGCTCATGTCTGATATTCTCCTTATGGTTTATCGTTTAGTCAGTACTTTAATCTTCGAATAAATTGGCAGCAGTCTAGGATAAATTCGGCGATAGACCTGAGAATACAAATCCTCGTACTGCCGGTGCACTTTCATATCCGGCTGGAATGTATCTTTCTCATGGACCATGGAAGCTATGGCTTCTTCGTAGTTTCTGAATTCCCCAATTGCCACAAAGGCCGCAAGTGATGCCCCAAGTCCAGATGCCTCATGTGTCTGAATACGCTTGACTGGAAGCCCGAACATATTTGCAGTAATCTGACAAATCTCATTGCTCTGAGATCCGCCGCCCGCCACATACAGTTTTTTTATTGTCTGCCCAGATCGGTGTTCCATGCTGTACATGCC
>SABF01000365.1 GCA_009929095.1 Erysipelotrichia bacterium | reverse complement strand
AATCAAAGTACAGTGTCAACCTGGCCGATGACGAACAGCCTTTCTATTTCGCCTATGACGAAGATCGTACACATGTCATGCTGCTGGACAATGGCGTGCTAGTACAGGAATTTCTGAACGGAAAGTGGACTGATGTTGAAAACAGAACACTTGGCCGATGGGAAGTCAGAGATATCACCAAGGAACAGTTTGACAAAGCTACCGGCGGAATTCTCCCGGATGTTGATTCTAAAGATCTCATTGAACTCTAGTCAATTCTGTCTGCTCTGCTCAAGCAGAGCTTTTTTTATTCAAAAATACAGGCGTTTCTATTTTCAAATCCCCCTGTGGTGCTTTTCTGAACTTAACGACTGCACTTTTCCCTTCACCATCCATAGAGTCATAAGCTATCAGCAGGCGCTGAGCATGCAGATGATATCTGTCAGCCATCATAATCAGTTCACTCAGTCTTGATACGCGATGAACAAGATACAGCCTGCCATTATCCTTAAGAAGTCTTTCCGAATGCTGAAAAAGATCTTCCATTGAAAGATACCGTTCATGTCTGGCTGCGGCTATATATGGGCTGTCAGAAATCAGGTGACTGCAGGATGTATTAAAATACGGCGGATTAATGATCAATGCATCAAACGGTTTATGCTGATAATCCTGAAATCTGCATACCTGCAATTCAGCATCAAGATGATGTCTTTTCAAATTCACTTTCGTCTGATCAATTTGGTTCTGAAATAAATCAATTCCTGACATCGCTTCCGGCTTTGCGCACGATGCATACAGAAGCAGTGCCCCTGTATTGCAGCCAACATCAAGTACATGATCCGAATGTTTCAGATCCAGAAATTGACCAAGCAGCGAAGTATCAGTATTAAAATGATACATTTCCTCCGGCTGCTCTATTTCCATATGAATTCCCGGCAGCCAGTCAAACTTACTTTTCATGTGAAATATCCTCAGGTTCCTGCGGCCGCTTCAGTTCAAACCAGAATTCTGATCCTTCGCCAAGTTTCGAACTGACGCCATATTCCGCGTGGGGAGTATCAAGAATTGCCTTTACAATAGAAAGACCAAGGCCGGTATTCGACATGGATCGGGAGAAAGATCTGCTTGATTTCTGGTATCTGTCCCAAATATAAGGAAGTTCTTCCTCAGAAATTCCTTCCCCCTGATCACGTATTTCCACCTTTGCTGTCTCTTCGTCATTTTCCAGCGTTGCCCGAATTGATATTATTTTGTCACAGGGCGTATGTTTAATAGCATTAGAAAGAAAGTTAGAAATAACCTGATCAATTTTTGTCTGGTCCGCATATACCGTCAGCGTATCAGGCAATTCCAGACTGACCTTCAGTTTTCCATCTTCAATAGGTACTTCGTAGAGTGAAACAATATATCGAATATCCTGTACCAGATCAAAGTTCTTCTCTTTCAAAACGTAGTTTCCTGACTGTATTTGAGAAAGTTCACTCATATCCTGTACTAGGCGATCAAGGTAATCAGCTTCATTGATAATGACATTCAGATGTTTTTCGCGTTTTTCCTGGTTATTCCCAGAAACATCGCGAATCATTTCTGCGTATGCACGGATGCTGGTCAGCGGAGTCTTAATATCGTGGCTGACATTGGCGATCAGATCTTTTCGCAATTCATCTATCTTTGAAAGTTTTTCAGTTGCACCGTTCAGGGT
>SABF01000050.1 GCA_009929095.1 Erysipelotrichia bacterium | reverse complement strand
CGTTTTTAGAATTGATAAAAAAATCAAATTTCTAATATCAGAACTATTAGCTTCATTTACATATTCTAATTGTTGAGAAGTTAAAGATTCAATTCTTCTTTTGATTTCAGCAAAAACTCTTTTTCTTGATGAAACTGATTGTTTTTGCATAATATTTTCTTCAACAACCAAATCTCCTCTCATCCTTCCATATTCTTTCGTGTCAATAACCATATGGGGTATTTGGCCATTCAGCAGTTTATCTACATCCGCTTCCGCAAATCCTACTTGCGGACCTAGGGCAACAGCATCCACGTCACTCAGGTTATCCTTCAATTCACTAAGGGGTATTGCCTTAACATCCATCTCGATCCCCTTGCCGGATCCATACTGCTTCATTTTGTTCACCATTATACTAGTTGACATTCCTGCATAGCACACTAATACAACTTTCATATTCTTACTCCATTTCTGACTGTACTGTTTCAGTTTTCATTTCGAGTTCTTCTTTTATGCAGATCTTTTCCTGAACTTTAAAGAACGGGAGATAAATCAGTGTATCTACTACCATTAGGATAAGAATGAATATTACTGCGCGGAAATCCAGTGTTGAGAAATATGCACCGAATGGAGCAAACAAATTCCAGCCCGGTTCAATGAATGTTCTATTGATCAGATTCATCTGCATGACAAGATATGTCGAAGCCGCATTGAATATCTGGGTAAAAACAAACGGAGCAAACCATAGTGGATTGAGAACAATGGGGATACCAAAGAGAATAGGCTCATTGATATTGAAGAATGCTGGTACGATTGCAAGTTTTCCAACTTCTTTCAGCTGTTTGGAACGGCTGCATAAGAGCAGTATGCATAATCCAAATGTAGAACCGGTTCCGCCGATTTGGCAAAACACCCACCAAAATGGAGAAGTAAATACATATGGCAGATTGGTTGCGGCAGTTCCGCCTGCATAAGCAGCAGCATTCATTGCAATATTAGCATCTCTGATAGGAGAAATCACAGATCCAATCGCAGTATCATGAATACCAAACCACCAGAGAACATTTTGCAGCAGTGCAATGAAAGAAACCCCAAATACATTATCTATGAACTTTACAATCGGCGAAATCGCCATAAGAACAAGTGCCGGAAGTGTTGTCCCTGAGATATTCAGAATCAGCACAGAAAGAATTGCAGAAGCGGATGCCATAATAATCACAGGCACAAGCGCTTCAAATGAATTTGCCAATGCGGAGGGAACTCCATCCGGCATTTTAATGCTCCTACTTTGTTTTCGATCAGCACTCGATAGAATTCTGTAGACAGAATAGAAACAAGCATTGCCGCAAACAATCCAGTTCCATCAAAATATGATGTTGACAAGCCGTCTTCAATGAAAGAAGTATTAAGCATGAAGAACACCATTCCTGTAACTGCAACAGGAAGATACGGTTTCAGTTTGTAATTTTTAGACAGAAAGTACGATACTCCGATAGCTACATAAAACGACAGACTGCCAAGCGTATAACTGAAAATCAGATTTAGTGCAGGATCTGCAAATGCCGCGAAATTCGACCATCCCTTAAAGAATCCATACAGAATGTTAGTTGATGCCAGCGTCGAATAATCGACCGGCGGCTCCCATAATATCAGTGCAAAACTTCCAATAATCATGAATGGCATGCATGATAGAAAGGCACTCATTATTGATTTCAAATGAATCTGCTGGGACATTTTGATTGCTAGTGGTGCGATCTTTGTTTCAATGAAATGCATGATTCTTCCTTCTTTTTTTACTTCATTTTTTGATGTCATGATCTCTGGCCTCCTTTATTTTTTCTTTATACCAGTAATAGCTTTTTTTGGGATGTCTCGGCAATGAGATATCATCAAAATCAATTGCAACCAATCCATATCGTTTTTTGTATCCATTGACCCAGCTGTACAGGTCAAACGTCGACCATACAAAATAACCTCGGACATCTGCTCCATCTCTGATTGCTTCATTCATTGAATTGATATGTTTATTAAGAAAATCAATTCTATAGTCGTCACATATGATTTTGTCTTCCGGAATGTCTTCGTAAGCCCCTATCCCATTTTCGGTAATATATACAGGAACATGGTATCTGCTGTAGGTATTGATAATTGATTCCTTCATGCCGTTAGGATAGATTTCCATATCCCAATCAGTGAATTCACCATCCGGATCCTTAACTTCAGTAAAAAACGGTTTAATGATTGCCAGCGGCTCATCGATAGCTGTCCGCTTTCCCAGGTTATTGCATTTCAATGATGTTTCTCCATCAATGTACGGCGAAATCAATCCTCTGCTGTAATAGTTAAGTCCAATGAAATCCACTTTTCCATCACTCAATTCACGTTGATGTTTTTCTGATTCCATATATGTTAAGTCATATAGCTTATTCAGATTTTCTATCAGCGTTGGTGGAATCTCGCCATTAATGCATGTGTCCAGTACCCATCCGTTAAAAATCAGATCAGCCATTTCTGTTGCCTTATGGCATTCCGGAGAATCCTCTTTCGAATAGCATGGATGAATATCATGAACCAGCCCGATGATTCCGATATTGCTGTAATTTCTAAACTTCTTAACGGCAAGAGCGCTTCCCAGCATTGTATAGTAGGCAGCTTTAATCAAACGATTGCCATCTTTTACGTTCGGAGGATAGTTGCCGCTTCCATACATCGAGAAAATTGAATAGTGCGGTTCATTCATGGTCACCCAATGCTTAACTCTGTCTCCAAAACAGGAAAAGCAAATATCACAGTATTTTGCGAATTCATATGCTGTCTGCTCATTTTCCCAGCCGCCATTGTTTGCCAAGTGCAATGGAAGATCCCAATGGTACAAGGTGACAAATGGTACAATGCCGAGCTCTTCCATGCAGTCAATCATCTTGTTGTAATAATCAATCCCGGCTTGATTGACTTCGCCCGAACTGTCCGGAATAATTCTTGTCCACGAGATGGAAAACCGGTAACTGTTTTGCCCGCCTTCTTTCAGCATGCTTAAGTCTTCTCTAAATCTGTGATAATGATCACTTGCGACATCACCATCTACATGGTTGACATTAAGCTCACTGTTGTGAGAAAAATCATCCCAGATAGAAAGACCTCTTCCATCTTCATTCCATGCCCCTTCGCACTGATATGATGCGGTGGCAGATCCCCACAGAAAATCAATCTCATCTTGTTTTAAGCAGTGCATAAAGTTCCCCCAGTTCTTTCACCATATTCTTTACTGTCATTGCATTCATAAGATGATCCTGTGCATGTTCCATGATGATACAGTATGGAATTTCACTTCCGTTAGTCTCATTAACAATCAGGTCCATCTGCTTTTTATGTGCCTTGTTCAGTGATTCATCGCCTTTTTCAATGAACTGATTTGCTTCTGCTTCATCGTTCTTCTTATAAGAAGAAAGCGCTTTATAATAAAAATCTGTTGCTTCTCCAGAAAAAGCGATTATTTCATAGGCAATCATTTTTATATCTTCATTTTGCATTACTCATACCTTATGTCCCTTCCGACTGCAATCTTATCAATCAATATCCAAAGAGCCAATTTTGTTTTTTCCTAACGTTAGGAAGCCATAATAGTAAAAGCCGTAAAGAACAAATACTTCTGACCCAGCAGCCGCAATTCATATAGGGCACCAAATAGACCAATTCAGAATCTGATAATGACGATTGCCAGCAATCCAGCAAACGAATAATCCGATTCCCGTTTTTTCTCTGTATGTTTTACTTCTGGATTTATATGCCGCCGCAGAAAAGGCCAGAGATATACACTCTGACCTCTATGTCCGGTCTTCGATAATGAAAGCATCTTCACTTATAAATATCAGAAATCAGTGACAGAGAAAACAAAGTCATCACGATTGATTGCATACATGCAGTCAAAAGGTAAAATGGATTCCAGCATGCACTGTACTACAAGCATGATAATGATTGAATGCCGACTCATTTCTGATGCAAATGCCGAAATACTGTGATTTGAAACAATGAAAAACACCAGAGTCCAAACATAATGCATGATGATGCATAGCATGAAATAGACTGTTTCAGATGTGATCCTGATATATAGCCTGATGTTCAAAACACGTTGCTGATCAAGTCTTGAATTATATTTTACAGGATATGTTTTCTATATCCGAGTCTTCTGCTGCCGTTCATGCATTCCGCTTATCTGATTCTGATCTTTTGGGCAAAAAGATGCAGAGGCCAAGAATCTCAGTTATCCATTTCCCTTTCATATTTCGCTTTGCACTTGCAGTGATGTCATTGACATCATCAAGTCATACTCTCTAATTTATTATTTGTCTTTGCTTTCAAACGGTTTATTCCACGATCCTATTTCAATTAAATTACCCTCAGGATCTGCTATATAACATGTCCTCTGTCCCCAAGGCTCTGTTGTAGGTTCAAGCACTGATATCGCCCCCTTGTTTATTGCTTTTTTAAATTCAGCATCAACTTCTTCAAATGTATCAACATAAAGTGCAATTTCAGAATGTCCATTCAGCCCTTTAGCATATTCATATCTCCTGCCTGTCATATTTTCAAAATCTTTTTGTCCGTACAGCAGGAATAATGTTCCGTCCTTAACCAAATATACATTTGAAGCATTATTGCTTTCTTTGATATCAAAGCCCAATACATCTCTATAGAAGCGAATCATTGTTCCCATATCACTAACTAATAACCCAAATCCATCCAGTCTCATATACTATCCTCCTTAACTATTGCAGCCTTATTTTTATTTAATTTCTATACAGTATATATTGTCCAGGCTATATCAATCCCGTTCGTTTTACTTATATGCAGTCTTCTTGACAGAGGGCAAATCAGCAGGCAGTCCCGTTTTTTCTGCCTGGCGTTCGATCAATTTCCGGATAATGGTGCATGGTTTGAACAGCAGACTGTGACTGACAATTTCCATTCATATATCTGCTGTCCTATTTACTGTAATTCATATCATACACTTTGGTGATAATTGCCAGTCTGATTGTCTCAGTGTTATCAGAGCAGTCTTTTCAAATAGATCCGGCAGTATTTATTGACTTGTCAGTCAACAAGTAATATATTAATTACATAAATTGACTTGTCAGTCAATCAATCGTATTGGAGATGATATCAATGGATTATGAAGCGTTTGGAAGACTGCCTCTGGAAAAACAGAGTCTGATCCTTGATGCCGGAATCAACGAGTTTTCAGTTTTTTCGTATTCTGATGCCAACACAGATCGAATCACAGCCGCCTGCGGTATTTCCAAGGGACTGCTCTTTCATTACTTTGGAACAAAAAAGGAATTCTATCTATATTGCCTGGAACGTTCCCTGCAGACTCTTACAGACTATGACCCGCCGGCACGAGCAGGAGATTTTTATACTGTCTTATTTGCAGAAATGGAAAACAAAATTCGTCTATGTGCAGATCATCCATGCAAAACAAATTTTATCAATCTTGCCTCTCGCGAAAGTGCTGCAGCAATAATGATAGAAAAAAACGAATTGTTGAAAAAATAAACCCTGCAGATGCAGTTGCGTTCTACAGACATATTTTCCAGCGCAATGGCATCCCTTCCATTGAAGGGCTCTCCGCAGCAGACGATGAATGCGCTCTTAATTTACTCCAATGCCATAATGAGCCGCTATATGCTGCAGTACCAGAACGCCCCGAATGTTTTTTTTGAAAAGAGCAGTGAAATCAAGCTGGAAATCAAGCAGTATCTGGACATGATGCTGTACGGAATTTGTAAGGAGGTTTCAAAATGAATAAAATCGGATTATTGAAGGCAATGCAGCTGTGTAAAGAATATTCGAAACTGGATACCGCTGCTCGTGACACTTTGCGTCAGCAGCGCTTTGATGCGCTTGTAGCATATGCAAAAGTCAACAGCCCTTATTATCAGAAACTATTTGCAGCACTGCCGGATTCACCCACCCTTTGTGATCTGCCTGTAGTCACAAAGCCGGATCTGATGTCACACTGGAATGAATGGGTAACAGATCCCAAGGTAACCCTTTCCGACGTCAATGCATTCATGTCAGATCGCGAGAATCTTGGACGTAAACTCAACGGAAAATATCAGGTGAATACAACCAGCGGCTCCACTGGAAATCCATTGGTAATGCTCTGCGACAGCACAACGGCTAATGTGACAAACGGAATTAGTTTCTGCCGTGCCTATGCAAGAGAAGAGGATATGAAAGCATTTATTTCCAAGGGTGGACGTTCGATTGGTGTTTATGCGGACAGCGGTTTTTATCTTGGCAATGGTTCAATCCATAGCAAACTCCGAGCATTTCCATGGAAGAAAAAGCAGATCGGTATCGTTGATGCTTTGCTTCCAACTGAAAAGATCGTAATGCGGCTGAATGAATTTCAGCCTGTCATGCTGGGCGGCTATCCATCCAACCTCGAACTGCTGATCGAAGAACAGCAAAGCGGAAGACTGCACATCTCTCCCACAATTATTATGACTGGCGGAGAATATCTGTCACCACAGCTTCGCGAGCAGCTTTCAGAAACTTTTGGATGCTATGTACAGACATCTTACTCTTGTACAGAAGGCGGCACAATTGCCTGTGAGTGCCGTGAAAAACACTTGCACATCAATGATGACTGGCTCATCATTGAACCTGTCGATCAGAATAACAATCCTGTGCCAAACGGCGTATTGGCAGATAAAATCCTATTAACAAACCTGTCAAACTATACGCAGCCGCTGATCCGTTATGAGGTGACAGACAGGATCATTCTGCACAGTGAACCTTGCACCTGCGGCAATCCATCTCCCTGGCTTGAGATTGAGGGACGTACTGATGATGTGGTTTCACTAAAGCAAGACGGCAGAATCATTCGTCTGGCCCCGCTGGCAATTTATGCAACACTGAAAGAAGAACATACGCTTCGCCGTTTTCAGCTTGTGGTTCATTCTGACAATCGTATTGAACTTCGGCTAATACCGACGGAAGGTATCAATCGGGCGGAAGCCTTCGCGCAGGCTTCACTTCGGCTCAAAGAGTTTTTTACTGCCCAGGGCGTGTTTGATTACACCTGCATCCTTTCGGATGAAGAGCCGAAGACCAACCCCAAAAGCGGAAAATTCAAGCATATTATTCAGTCAGCTATTTCGTAGATATAAACGAGATAGCATTCACATGCAAGCATGATCTGGATCAGCCCAGGGCTGACCAATTTTCCGATGTATAAAATTCATCTTTTGCCTGGTCATCACTTCAGCAGTCTTTTGTGCTGAGTTAAATCCTGTGATGATGATATATCTTGAGAAATCACTGCTGGATTGATTAGTTCTTACAACTCAGAGATGATTGGATAACTGATTCAGCTTTGAGTAAATGACCTTATAGTTAATTTTGAAAGCATTGGCTGTTTATTGAGGGATAAGTACCAGAATAACTTGTTCACATTCCCCGTGAAGAAGTCGATTCAGATTTATTCCTTTATTCAATGTAATTGCTAAAGTCTTATAAAACATACTGCCGCAAAGAGACCTGCCGATCAATCTTGGTGAGATATTCAAGTGCATTAAGGTAATGATTGCATCAGCGGATTTCCTCATGGACAGATCAAGCTGAAATGTCTCGCAGATCACAGACATAGGCAATCCGAAAATTTGACTTCCAATATCAGATTGGATTCATATGACTGGTATTTTCCTTCTATGCATCATAACTTTGCTGAGCAAACTTGCATACTGACAGTTCACTGCAGTTATCACACAGTCTTATTCTGATGCATTGTTTTAGTGGTCTTCACTGACTGTGCCTGTCAGAGTAATTATGTTCTATGGAAGGTTTCATAGGCTTCTTTCTGAATCGCAATAGAATTGACACAATACTGAGTCGAGCATAATGCCAGTGGTATTATGATGATAAAGGTTCTTTCCCAGACAGCTGGACCTGTTGATATTTATACGTCGTCTGCTTGCCATAATTCCATGTGCAACTCCGACTGACCGATGGCGTTTTGAACAGCAGGAATGATATATCAATGTCCTGTCAGAATACGATGAGGCAATTTGCATCAACTGGCATTGTAATAGGAATTGCATGTTTCCTGCCCGGCCGCAGATCCAGTTTTACATGTTCATGGAAGATTAATAAATGTTCTCCACACCTGGCAAACTGCAGTTCAGCGCTGAATGGCTTCCATTTCCAGAAATGCTGGCGGTACAATTCTTAGACACCTGTCTGTCTTCTGTCGCAATTCCTTAAGCCTTATCTTCACTCTTATTCACAGTAGTATACTTATATTATTAGTATGATCGAATTGCAGCATATGAGAACAGAGGCAGTGGTATCAGCACATGACATGTATCACTTTGAAAGAAACCAGAAAAAACGGGGACGCTGCTTGCCGCTGTATAAACAATTCACGCGTCACCAGATGCATACCCGGTGCGGTAAAGATGGCTGCTCTTTGACTGATACCCGCAGAAGCAGCGAGTCCAGAAGATGGCCGCTGAAAGGAGACATATCTTGAGTAAGATTTTATTGTTGGAAGATGACTTGAGTCTTGTAGATGGACTGTCCTATTCTTTTAGAATACAGCATTACGATGTGGATGTTGCAAGAACGGTCTCAGAAGCAAACAGTCTGTGGTCAAAGAATATCTATGACCTTTTAGTCCTCGATGTGACGCTGCCCGACGGCACCGGATTTGACGTTTGTAAAAAGGTCAGATGTTCATCAAAGGTACCTATTATATTTCTCACTGCTTCCGATGAAGAAGTCAGCATCATCATGGGACTGGACATGGGCGGCGATGATTACATCACAAAGCCGTTCAAATTAGGAGTACTTCTATCAAGAATGAATGCATTGCTGCGACGTACAGGCAATTATACTTCTGCCGGGGCAATGCTTTCTTCCGGCAGTATCATTGCC